>NZ_JAOQJF010000001.1:0-202810 GCF_025567195.1 Alitiscatomonas aceti
CAAAACCCCCTTTTTCTTTTTATCATACCAGAAAAAGGGGATTTGTTCACAATTTATTTACTCATGCGTTTGTCCTGGGACTAAATCGTATCTTCTTCCTGGTTTTCCGCCTTTTTTCTCAAAAGCTCCTCCAGGAAGAGCTTTTCCTTTTTGGAGAGCACCGCTTCCTCCAAAAGCTCCGGCCTCCGTTCCAGGGTCCGGATAATGGACTGCTCCCGTCTCCATTTTTCAATATTGGCATGATGGCCAGAAAGAAGGATCTCCGGCACCTTTTTTCCCATAAATTCCTCGGGACGGCTGTACTGGGGATATTCCAGGAGATTATCGTGGAAGGATTCAAACTCCGCCGAAACGTCGTTATTTAAAACGCCGGGCACCAGCCTGGAAATACAGTCGATCATCATCATGGCCGGCAGCTCGCCGCCGGTGAGCACATAATCTCCCGCAGAAAGATAATCGGTGGCGATCATTTCCAGGACCCGCTCATCCACGCCCTCATAATGGCCGCAGAGAAAAACCAGCTCCTCTTCCTTTGCCAGTTCCTCGGCGATCTTCTGGGTAAAGGTCCGTCCCTGGGGCGTCATGTAAACCACCCGGGGCCTGTGGCCGATGCGGTCGCAGAGTGCCGTATAGGCGCGGTAAATGGGCTCCGCCTGCATGACCATTCCGGCGCCTCCGCCGTAAGGGTAGTCGTCCACCTTTCCGTGGCGCTCCAGGGTGTAATCACGGATGTTGATGGCCTCAAAGGCCAGAAGCCCATTGGAGGCGGCCCGTCCCAGGATACTGGTATTTAACCCGTTCATGACCATTTCCGGAAACAATGTCATTACATGAAAATTCATGGTCTTCCTCCATTACAGATCCAGGAGGCCGTCCAGCACATGGACCAGCATCTCCTGTTTTTCCAGATCCACGTTTAAGATGCAGTCTTTAATGGCCGGCAGGAGAAGCTCCTTTCCGTTCTCCATTTTTACGCAGTACACGTCGTTGGCCCCGGTCTGGAGCACATCCGTAAGAGTACCCAGGACCACCCCTTCATCTGTTACGGCTGTAAGGCCAATGAGGTCAGCAATGAAGTTTTCGTCCGGCGCAAGCTCCACTGCCTGGTCCCTGGTGATCAGAAGATCCCTCTGACGCCACATCTCCACGTCATTCTTATTGTCAAACCCCTTGAATTTTAAAATGACCATGTTTTTAAAAAATTTCACATGCTCGATCTCCAAGGGTATTTTTTCTTTTCCTGTGTCCATGAGGACGTGTTTTAATGTCTTGAAACGGCTGTTATCGTCCGTAGTAGGGAATACCTTCACTTCTCCCCGGACACCGTGAGCCGATGTGATCACACCGACGCGAAGCAGATTTTCCATTGTTCCATCCTTTCAAAAGCGGAACCGGCGCACAGCGGCCCATGTCCCTGGCGCGCGGTCCGCAGTCGTACAAAAAAGACTGTGATCAAATTTCTCTGACCCCAGTCTTTTATGAACGTTACTGAATCTCAACCATAACCTTCTTTTCCAGTCTGGAAGATGCGGCCTTGACAACGGAGCGGATGGCCTTTGCGATCCTTCCCTGCTTGCCGATGACCTTTCCCATGTCAGAAGGAGCAACCTTGAGCTCGATGACTAATTCGTCGTCGTTCTCAGATTCTGTAACCACAACCTCGTCTGGATTATCAACCAGTGCTTTGGCGATAACTTCAACCAGTTCCTTCATGAAAACACCTCACATTACTGGGTGATGCCGGCTGCCTTTAAGAGCTTGCCAACGGTCTCAGTCGGCTGTGCGCCTGTTGCTAACCACTTCTTAGCTGCTTCCTCGTTGAATTTGATGGTGCTGGGCTCAGTGTTGGGATCGTAGATACCAACCTCCTCGATAAATCTTCCATCTCTCGGGGAGCGGGAATCTGCAACTACGACTCTATAAAAAGGAGCCTTCTTCTGACCCATTCTTCTTAATCTCATCTTTACTGCCATTGTACTTTTACCTCCATGATTATTTAAAAAAGTTTTTATAAGCCATGCATAAAATGCATCTGCTGTCGTTTCTGCGGGCTAAAACGGCATCTTGAATTTGCCCATCATGCCCGAAAGTCCTCCCAGCCCGCCTTTGCGCCTGCCGCCCATCATACCGGGAAGCTGCTTCATCAGCTTTTTGGACTGTTCAAACTGCTTGACGATCCGGTTGACCTCGGCCACCTCCACGCCTGCTCCCCTGGCGATCCTCTGCTTCCTGGAAGGATTTAAGATCGACGGGTTGGCGCGCTCCTCCTTTGTCATAGAAAGGATAATGGCCTCCACACGGTCCATGGATTTCTCGTCTATATCAACATTTCCCTTCAGCTGGGACATTCCGGGCATCATATTCAGGATGCTGCCCATACCGCCCATCTTTTTGATCTGGTTCATCTGATCCAGGAAATCGTTGAAATCAAATTCGGCTTTGCGGAGCTTCTGGCTCATTTCCTTTGCCTTCTCTTCGCTCACCTCAAACTCGGCTTTTTCGATCAGGGAAAGGATATCGCCCATTCCCAGGATCCTGGAAGCCATCCGGTCGGGATAAAACTGTTCCAGGTCGGAAAGCTTTTCTCCCATACCCACATACAGGATGGGGCGGCCTGTGACAGAGCGGATCGAAAGCGCCGCGCCGCCTCTGGTGTCGCCGTCCAGCTTTGTGAGGATCACGCCGTCAACACCGATCTTATCATTGAAGCTTCCGGCCACATTGACTGCGTCCTGGCCCGTCATGGCGTCGACCACAAGAACGGTCTGATCCACATGGACCGCTTCCTTGATCTGGACAAGCTCCTCCATCATGGCCTCATCGATCTGAAGCCGTCCGGCCGTATCCAGGAATACCAGGTTACAGCCTTCTTTTTTTGCATGCTCCACCGCTGCTTTTGCGATATTCACCGGAGAATTGTTCTCTCCCATGGAGAATACGGGAACACCCACCTTTTCACCGTTGACCTGCAGCTGCTTAATGGCTGCCGGGCGGTAGATATCACAGGCCGCCAGCATGGGATTCCTTCCTTTGGCCTTGAATTTTCCCGCCAGCTTTGCGGTGGTGGTCGTCTTACCAGCACCCTGGAGACCGATCATCATGATCACGGTGATCTCATTCTGGGGCTTTAAGGCGATCTCAGTGGTTTCGGAGCCCATAAGTTTCACAAGCTCCTCGTTTACGATCTTTATCACCATCTGTCCCGGAGTCAGGCTTGTAAGAACATCCTGTCCCACTGCCCGTTCCTGTACAGAACTGATGAACTGTTTTACGACTTTAAAACTTACATCCGCCTCCAGAAGCGCCATTTTCACTTCCTTCAGTGCGGTCTTTACATCGGCTTCGGTTAAACGCCCTTTGCCTCTTAAGTTTTTAAAGACATTCTGCAATTTATCGGCTAAGCTTTCAAATGCCATTTAACCTCTCCCTTTATGGTCACAGCTGTCCGATCTCCTCAGAGATCGCTTCAATCCTGTCGATCAGGCTCATATCGCCGTTTTTCTTATACGTACCGGCCAGCGTTTTGATTTCTTCTACCATCCGCTTCGTCTGGTTGAACTTTTCCACCATTCTGAGCTTTTCCTCATAACCGGCCAGGATCCGGTCGCACCGTTTGATGAGATCGTGAACTCCCTGGCGGCTGATCCCCTGTTCCTCGGCGATCTCACTCAAAGACATATCGTTAAAGACCACGTCCTCGTATATGTGCCGCTGGTGGTCCGTCAGGAGCTCTCCATAGAAATCATACAGCAGGCCCTGTTCCACAATTTTTTCCATATCAGGTCACCTCGCATATGATACTATAAAATGCAGGGGCTGTCAAGGGTTTTTTCTTGACACACAAAAAAATATCATAACCGCCCAGCCATGCATCCTCCTGTCCGGATCTTTGCATGACTGAACGGTCACAGATTATTTTTTCCCATCCTTCCCCGCAAACCGGTTCATAAAAAAATCTGTGAAGGCGGCCAGCTCCTCCGCCTGCTCCACATACACATACAGCTTCTCATCCTCCAGCCAGTCGTAGGCGTTGATGCCGATATACCCTTTCTTATCCGGATAAATGATGAATGCATCCGTCGGATATTTATTCCGGTAGGCCTTAAGGATCTCTGACCGGCGGTACAAGACCGGAGTGCCGCAGCCGGAAAGATCCGGTACTGTGGGAACTACCGCGATGGTCTGGCTGTCCTCGTTCCAGCCGACGATCAGATTCCCGATCTTTGTCCGGCTTCCATGGACGAATCCGTAATTGAACCGGCTTACATCCTCCGTATACCCAAAGATCAGCCGGTAAGCATCTCCGTTTTCCACTGCCTGGTTAAAGAGAAGGCGCATCTTTTCTGCATTCTTCCTGCTCTTTTCCATGTCGATCTCCGGTCCCTTAAACAGCTTGCTGAAAAATCCCATAATAGTTTCCTCCTGAATTCAGATGTTTTATATGAAGCTGCCGGATCTGTCCGCAGCGCCATAAACAAGATTCCCTCTCACGCTTAAATAAGAATACGATTTATTTTTTGTTTTTATTTTATTTAAAAGAAGACCCGTCTGGATATCATGCCGGAACACCGTATCCAAACGGGTCGTCAGACTTCTCTCCCTTATATTGAAGAACTGTTTTTCATAGCCTCCAGGGCATCTGTAATGGCTTCGATCTGGAACTCGACCGTCTCGTCCATCGCTTCAGGGACAAAAAACGGAAGCGTATGGGGGACTGCCCTTCGTATGACCATGGCCGTCAGGCTCAGATTCGTAAACAGGCTGATCCGTTCTGTACTGGAGGCAATCCCAAAGCATTCCAGGATCTGTCCAAAAAGACGGCGCTGTTTCTCGCGGAAGATCTGGCAGTTCTCCCCGGAGAGCCGCTTAAAAATCTGCTGCTGCTCCTCGATCGTCAATACGGCGATCCCCTTTTTTTCTCCATAACAGCAGTCATGAAGGAATTTCCAGACCCCCTCCCGCCAGCTCAGGCCAGGATCGTTCATCAGCTTCCGCGCGTATTCAAGGACCCTCGGCTGCTGCAGGTACAGGGCCTCAACGATCAGATCCTCCTTGGCCGGAAAGAAGGAATAAAAAAATGTGCGTGAAATGCCGACTTTTTTATAGATCTGTTCCACAGTCGTATGCTGGATCCCCTGTCTGGACATCAGCTCAAGCCCAGTCTTCACCAGCTCGCTCCTGATCCGCTGCCGGTCCTCTTCCGAATATGCGACCTTCGGCATCTCACCCCACCTCCCGGAAATAATAAAAACTCTTTCATAGATTTATTCTTATCTTATCATATGAACCGTTCCGCTACAAGCATAAAATTTCCACTGACCCTAAAAAGACGGAAGCCCATTACATCACCCTTCCTAACGCCAGCCGGAAAACCAGAAGCAGGCCCGCCTGGGCGGCAAGGACAGCGGCCAGTACATACATGACCGTCCGGTCAAAAAATCCACTGGCCAGAAATCCCAGATACAGGAGGAGGAACATGGCATATCCGGAATACGCCCAGCTCCTAAGTCCCAGGAGCCGGTTTCTCTCATCACACTCCTCCACCCTTCTCTTCTTTAACGCTGCCTCATCCTTCAGATATCTCCGGTTCTTCCAGACGGATGCAGCCCCTCCGGCCATAAAGCCGATCCCGATCCAGGTATAAAATTCCTGGATAAAGCTGTCTCCAGCCACAGTCCCAGAATTTCCATAAAACCATGCGGCCGCCACTGAAAGAAGACCCAGCACCGCCGCAGTCTTTCCCACCAGGATCCGCAGCCTGCACCTTTTTTCAAAATCCACCGGTTCTTCCATAAATAATGCTTTCAGCTTCATGTGCTATTCCTCCTCGTCAAATAAAAAAATGTCTTCAATGGTACAGGAAAAATATCTGGCCAGCTTGTGGGCCAGCACCAGGGAGGCATTATATTTTCCATTTTCCAGGGAAATGATGGTCTGCCTGGTGACTCCCACCGCTTCCGCCAGATCCTCCTGGCGGATCTTCCTCTCCTTCCGCAGCTCCTGGATCCGGTTTCTCATGTGCACCTCATCCCTTCGTGATAAATATGTAATGTTTGCTTTACATTTGTACTATAAATCAGAAATTCAAAAATGTCAAGTTAGTTTTACATGTATTTTTTGCACGAGAGTTTACATAATAATATTATGTAAACTACAATCATGAAACATCTGTCATCGCATCAGCCGCAGGCCATTCTGACCCTCCCAGGATCTGCGGCGCCCCAGGCTTGCCTTTTTTCCCAAATCGGGTATAATGAAAGAAAACAGATGTGGGGCAAAAGGATTTTTGACCTTCTGACCCTGGTATCGAAAATACAGATAAAAGGAGCCAGAGTATGGAATATAATATGATCTGCGGAAAACGCCAGCTGGAATTTATGAAACAGTTTGATTATATCCGGGAAGCCGGAACCGATGGTGAAGAAAAGGCCGCCCTGGAGATCCAGAGGGAGCTTAAGAGCTTTGGCGTGGACAGCCGCCTGGAAGAATTTGAGATCGATACGTGGAGGATCCTTAAAGCTGAATTCACTGTGACGGAACCCTTTGAAAAAACATATACAGTGGCTGGATACGGCCGCTGCGGCAGCACTCCGGCGGATGGGATCGAGGCCCCGTTCCTGTACGCGGAAAACGGCGATGATATTAATCTTTCCCAGGCAAAGGGAAAGATCGTCCTGGTAAACAACCCTGTCAATAAAGATATGTATAAGAAGCTGGTCCATGCAGGGGCTGCCGCCTTCCTCTCCATCACCGGAACTCCCATCGACGAAGGCCCGGACCGCCTCCTCTATACACGGGGAGTACCCAAAATGGAAGAGACTCCCATCCAGGGGCTGGTGATCCATCACCGGGATGCCATGGAGCTGGTAGAGGCCGGAGCCTGCCGCGCCCGGCTGACCTTACTGCAGGAGCCAGAAAAAGCCGTTTCCCACAACGTGATCGCGCGGATCCAGGGAACGGAGGTCCCGGATGAGATCCTGACCTTGACTGCGCACTACGACTCTGTTCCCCAGGGCCCCGGAGCCTACGACAACATGGCCGCCTGTGCCATCATCCTGGAGCTGTGCCGGTACTTTAAGGCCCATACACCCCGCCGTACCCTGGAGTTCATCTGGTTCGGAGCCGAGGAAAAGGGACTTTTAGGCAGCCGGAACTATACGGAGGTCCATAAAGAGGAGCTGAAGCAACACTGTTTCAATATGAATGTGGATCTGGCCGGACAGCTGGTGGGAGGAACCGTCATTGGCGTCACTGGCGATCCCTCCATCTGCTCCATGATTGAATATATGGCCCATGAAACAGGTATCGGAATGGTCACAAGAAATGCCATCTGGGGCAGCGACTCCAACACCTTTGCCTGGAACGGCGTACCGGCCATGACTTTAAACCGCGACGGCTTCGGAATGCATACCCGCCACGATATCGTGGACTATATCTCCCCCTGGTCCCTGGAACGGAGCGCAAGGCTTCTGGGACATATCGCAGAAAGCCTTGGAAATATTCCGGTCATTCCATTTAAACGGGAGATCCCCGAAACCTTCATGAAGGAGCTGGACCGTTATTTCGGCAGATAATACATACTGCGGCCAGCCCCGGAGATAAACCGATAAAAAAGCCTTCCGTCTTTCCCGTTATGGAAAAAGCCGGAAGGCTTTTTAAACATTAAATTTTATTCCGCCAGCTCCTTTAAGGCCTTCACTGCCGCGTCGATCTCCTCTTCCGTATTAAACCAGGAAAAAGAAAAACGTACCATGCCCTGGTCCACGGTTCCCATGGACTGATGCATTAAGGGCGCACAGTGAGCGCCGGGACGGGTGGAGATCCCGTATTCAAAGGAAAGCTCGTCGCTGACTTCAGAGGAATCATACGTTCCCAGGTTCAAGGCCACCACCGCAGCCCTCTGATCTGTGGAAAAATCCCCATAAAGCTTAAGACCCGGAATATCCTTTATCCCATCCAGGAAGCGGCGCATGAGACCGATCTCCTTTTTATGGATCGTATCTGTACCTGTTTCCTTAAGGAAGCCCAGGGCCGCATGGAGCCCGGCCACTCCGTGGCCATTTAAGGTTCCAGCCTCTAAGGCTGTGGGCATCTCGTGGGGATGCTCCTTCAGATAGGTGTGGATCCCGCTCCCGCCGGATTTCAGCGGCCGTACCGTAATTCCCGGCCGCACGCAGATCCCGCCGGTCCCCTGGGGGCCGTACAGCCCCTTGTGGCCTGTAAAGCACACCACGTCGATGTTCATGGCCTGCATATCGATGGGGAGAACTCCTGCTGTCTGGGAGGCGTCCACCACAAAAAGCAGTCCATGGTCCTTACAGAACCTTCCCAGATACATAAGGTCATTGGCATTTCCGGTCAGATTGGACGCATGGGTACATACCAGGGCCTTTGTATTTTCTTTAAGAAAACTCTCCAGAAGGTCTGTTCTCAGCCGTCCCTTTTCGTCACAGGGAACGAAGGACACCTGGCATCCCTTTTCCTCCAGACGGTATAAAGGCCTCAGCACTGAATTGTGCTCCATGACTGTGGAGATGATATGGTCGCCCGGATCAAAAAGACCCAGAATCGCCGTATTCAATGCCTCCGTGGAGTTTAATGTAAAGGCCACCTGTCTGGGATCCCCCAGGTTAAAAAGCTCCGAGAGCATTTCTCTCGTTTCGTAGATCAGCCTGGAGGCATCCAGGGACGCTTCATGGGCCCCCCGGCCGGAATTTCCCATATGCCTCATGGCGTTTACCACCGCGTCGATCACACAATCCGGCTTCTGCATGGTAGTCGCCGCATTATCCATATAAATTCCCATAGTATCACCCCTTTCCCATCTCTAATATAACAGCTCTGCCATATCCTCACATTCAATGGAGCATTCCTTTAAGAATGTCTCCATATCCGCCCGGTCAGCCGGGACTGTACACCAGGCCAGGCCGCACCCGGCCGAAAGCTCCCTGGGTACAGGGATCATACGGCCGGATCTGCCCGTCTCCTTGCATGCCTTTTCAAAGGCAATGGCGTCGGAGGTGGTGTGAAATGTGATGATCAGTTTCCATTCTTTTTGTCTCATGTTACCGTCTCTTTCTGAAAGATCCGTCCTTACTGGATGATGAGCTCAAATCCATCGCCTGTTTCCGTCACAGTCACGGTCTTTCCCTGGCTCCTGGCAAATTTCTCCACGTTAGCCTTGGAATGAGGCTCTGTCACCAGGACCTTTACCGTATCGTTTCCATGACTCTTTAAGGCAGCCTGGGTCAGCATCACCGGCTCCGGACAGGATAAACCTCTTGCATCTACTTCGTACATAATGATTCCTCTTTTCTCTGCAATTAATTCTTTTTATTCTTCGGCATAAATCCGATGATGAACAGGATCACGATACATGCGATCACAGCCACCTGGCCGTTGATCCCCGGACCGCCTGCCACTGCCGGAGCGTCTGCGGTTGCTGCAGCTGCAGCAACGCCTGCCAGTCCGAAGTTATGGCAGAAAGCGGCTCCAACAAAAAGACCTAAGAAGGTCACTGCGGAATCGGAGGACCCCTGGCCTGCCAGCACCAGCTGTCTTAAGGGGCATCCGCCTGCCAGAACAGCAGCAAATCCCACGGCGTACATGCCAAGGATATTCCAGATATGCTGGGCATGGGCCACCGGCTGTCCTGTAAAGGACAGGTTAAAGTTTCCTGTGGCGATGTTGTAGATCACCATAACCACGAAAATACCGCCTACGATGGTCAGAAGATCATAATTCTTCATTAAGATGATATCGCGGACACACCCTGCAAAGCAGCTTCTGCACTTCTGGGCGATGGCTCCGAATAAAAGGCCACCGATGAGTGCGATAAACACCGGTGCGTGCATGCTTCCGGGCCCCTTTTCACTGCTGACGAACAGTGTTGTGGTCAGGCTTAAAACAAAGAGCACCACCATGGCGATGGGAAGGATCGTGCCGGAGGCTTTATCCACCGTATAGGCTCTTCCCAGAGAGAAGCCGCGCTTTAAGGCCAGGGTCCCTGTAAATACTCCGGCCACAAAGCCGATCAGGGCCACATAGGCGTTCAGATCGCCGGCAGCCATACGGAGCACCATACGCAGCGGGCAGCCTAAGAATGCCAGGGAGCCGATCATCATGATCATACCCAGCACAAAACGCACCATGGGGGAGGAGCCGGCCGTGGACCGGTATTCCTTTGTGACAACAGCGATCAGAAATGCGCCGCAGATAATACCGATGATCTCCGGACGCACGTACTGGACAACAGCTGCCTGGTGGAGCTTCATGGCTCCGGCTGTGTCACGGATAAAGCAGGCGATACACATGGCCATGTTCTTGGGATTTCCCATATAGGCCAGGACTGCTGCTATGGCTCCCAGGAGCACGCCTGAAAGCGCCAGCGTCTTTTTGTTTGCAGTTAAGTTCATACTTACTACCCCTTTTCTGTTTTGTAGATTATGGACAAAAAATATAGAATTTTCATCCATCTCACTTAAGTTTATCAAACCAGACAGGGGAAGTCTAATTAAAAATATTATTCCAGAGAATCGATTGTATAGCTTTTTTCTATGGAAGAACGGACAGCCCTAGAGCTGCCCGTCCTCATGAAGCTCCCTGGATGCCTTTTCCCGGACGAATTCCAGGAAATGCTCCGCAATGGGAGATAAGCAGGCCCCTTTGTTGTGGGCCAGATAAAAACAGCGTTTTTTCTCCAGGCCGCGGATGCGGAAATAGCGGATATTATCCTGCTCCGCCGTCCGCTTGATGACCTGCTCGGACACGATGGAAACGCCCAGGCCTCGGCTTACCACCTGCTTGATGGCTGCCGGATTGCTCATACGGGCGATCACATCCACGTTTTTAAACACAGGCTTCCCATAAACCAGGGCCTTTTCCATCTCCTGCCGGGTCCCAGATCCGTCCTCCCGCATGATGAAGGGTTCATTGATGAACAGCTCCACCGGGATGGCCTCTCCATTCTGGTAGATCCGGTATACGTCCGTGTCAGGAGTGATGAGTACCATCTCATCGTAGAACACAGGCTCAAAGCACAGGCCGCTGTTTCCCTTGTAGCCGGTAAAGCCCAGCTCCCCCCGCTGGTTCATGAGGTTCTCATTGACCAGCCGGCTGTCAGACTGCTCCACATAAAACCTTACCCGCGGGAAGAGCTCATGGAACTCTTCCATGACCTGGGGAAGATAAAAATACCCGGGAATGGAGGAGGTCTGGATCTCCAGGATCCCGTCCAGGTCCTCCTTCAGATTCTTCATGGACATAACGGCCCTGGATCTGGTATTCAGAAGCTCCACCGCATAAGAGTAGAACTCATGGCCGTGGGGGGTCAGGCTGATCTCCCGGCCAGACCGGTTCAAAAGCCGTACTCCCAGCTCATTTTCCAGGTTGCTCACATGGGTACTGATGGTAGGCTGGGTTAAAAACGTAGCGTCAGCCGCCTTGGAAAAACTTTTGTATTTTGCAGCATTTACAAATGCCTCCAGCTGTCTGAACTCCATAACGTCTCCTTATTTCAGCAGAACACGCACGTCGCCCTGGAGCTTTGTGATCTTCTGCTGGTCCAGATGATCCAGGATCAGCAGCACATACTTTCTGGACGTACCTAACATATCCCGGAATTCTGCCAGGGACATGGTATCGTGGGATGCAAAATACCCCCTCAGAAGCTCCATGGCCTTTTCATAGTGATCCTTGTAAAGATAAGCACCTGGGTTCAGCTTCACCAGCGTGCCGTCCTTAAACAGGTCAGAAAGCACCTGCTTTGCCTGTTTTTTATCCTTAAACTGAGCCATGACCTCATCCGTGGACGGAGCCTCAAAGCCGGCCGCCGCATACGTCTTTATCATGGTCTGGCGCATATCGGAATGCTCGTCAGAATACTGGGCAGAGAAGCCAGCCGCCGCCACCGTGCTGCTGGAAGCGCTGATGATCCCGCGCTTTAACAGCTCGTTTAAGAGCACATCGCCTTTTTTGGCCTCCTTCAGATAAAAGCTTTCCAGGATCCGGCTCTTGAACTCTTCCTTTTCCATTCCGGCTGCAATGGGATTGGCCTGGTGGAAGGCTGTCAGCATCTCTGTGGTCTTTCCTGTGACCCGTTCCCAGAAATCCTTGTGGAAGAAGTTTCCATCGTTTAAGGAAAGGGCCTTCTTCTGCTTTTTCAGCTTCTCCAGCCGTTCCTCTGTCTCCCTATCCGTCCAGTTGAGCTTGGCTGCCAGCCGATGGACCGACGGGAAGCGGATGCTCTCCTCCTTCAGGACCAGCTCCAGCACTTCCTCGTCCGTTCCCGTCTCGCGGATGGCCAGGGCATTGATAAGCTCCTCCTGATGGCGCTTGTGCTTTCCAGGACAGGCATCCAGGATGATGCCTCCGCCAAAGGTCTCCACCGGAGAATAGAACCGGATGATGAACCGGTCGGTGCGCTTGACGGCCAATGGCTCGTCAAACCGGAGCTGCACAAAGGCGCTCTCGCCTGCACCGATGGAATCCTTATCTAAAAGCACCGCCTTGGCAATGGTCTGGGCAGATCCATAGTTAAAGTGGATCCGGTCCCCATTCTTTAAAAGCCGGTCCGTGGTCTTAAAAAGACTGATCTTCACATCCAGGAACGTGCTGTTGGTAAGGCTTCCGGGAGCCGCCAGGACTTCTCCCCGGCTCAGCTCTTCTTTTTTTATGTTGGACAGATTGATGGCTGTACGCTGTCCGGCATAGGCAGCCTCTTCCTTGGAACCATGGCTCTGGATCCCGCGAATCTTAAGGATCCGCTCTTCCGGATAGACCATGACCTCTTCTCCGGCCTGGCAGCTCCCTTCCAGAAGGGTTCCAGTCACCACTGTACCGAAGCCCTCCATGGTGAATACCCGGTCAATGGGCAGCCGGAACAGCTCCGGCTCACTGCGGCGCATCCCCACGGAGCGGACCTTATCCAGGATCATCTTCTTTAATACGTCGATGTTCTGGCCGGTGAAGGCAGAAACACGGATCCGGTCAGCGTTTTCCAGGAAGCTTCCCTCCACCAGCTCGGAAACGTCCTCCTCCACCATTTCAGCCCAGTCCTCATCCACCAGGTCTGCCTTGGTAAATACAATGATGCCCTGGCGGATATGAAGCATCTTTAAGATTTCAAAGTGCTCCACGGTCTGGGGCATGACACCCTCATCCAGAGCGATCACCAGAAGCACCAGGTCGATGCCTCCGATGCCCGCCAGCATGTTTTTAACAAATTTTTCGTGGCCCGGCACGTCGATGATGCCGATGTGAAGCCCCTCGTCATTGGGAAGGTTGGCGAATCCCAGCTCAATGGTGATCCCCCTCTTCTGCTCTTCCCTCAGCCTGTCGGTCTGGATCCCTGTCAGCGCCTTGATAAGACACGTTTTTCCATGATCCACATGACCGGAAGTTCCTACAATGACGTTCTGCATTCAGCTGTCACTCTCCTTAATTTACTCCTGCCTGGGCAGCCGCAAATAAAACAGCGCTGGCAGCAGTCTCGATTTCCTCTTCTTTTATGGTCCTTACAGAAAGGAGCACCTTATCGTGGGCTACCCGGACGATCACCGGCGTCTCAGCCCTTCTGAACAGCCGTTCCAGCCGCTCTGCCGGTACTGTATCAGAGGCAATGGAAACGGCGATGCCGTTTAAGCGGACTGTGGGTGCGGAGCCGCCGCCCACCTGGTCCTTACAGGGCTCGGAGCCCAGGGTAAATGCGTCT
Source organism: Alitiscatomonas aceti (assembly GCF_025567195.1). Lineage (NCBI taxonomy): Bacteria > Bacillati > Bacillota > Clostridia > Lachnospirales > Lachnospiraceae > Alitiscatomonas > Alitiscatomonas aceti. The sequence goes on from NZ_JAOQJF010000001.1 coordinate 13,712, forward strand.
GTCCTAACCTTGATGGCTTCGATGAGCCGGTCGGCCTTATTCTGAAGCTCTTCCCCGGAAACAGTGATCATCTGGAGCACCGGTATGGTCTTCTTTGCGTTCTCCATATCCAGATATTCAAAGAATGTGGCCTCCATGGCTGCCAGGGTCATCTTATCCACACGGAAGGCCCGGGCCAGAGGATGCTTCTTCATTCTATCAATATATTCCTTTTTACCGATGAGGATGCCGCCCTGGGGGCCTCCCAGAAGCTTGTCGCCGGAGAAAAGCACCACGTCTGCCCCGTCGTTCACCGCATCCAGGACTGTGGGCTCATCCACGCCGTAGCGGGTCAGATCGGCCATGAGACCGCTTCCCATGTCGTAGATCACAGGAAGGTTCATTTCCTTACCCAGATCTACCATTTCCTTCAGGGTCACCTCCTGGGTGAAGCCCAGGATCCGGTAGTTGCTTGTATGGACCTTCATTAACGCGCCGGTCTTTTCCGGATCATAGGCGTTCCGGTAATCCGACGGCCTCGTCTTATTGGTGGTCCCCACCTCTTTTAAATGGGCGCCGCTCTGCTCCATGATCTCCGGGATCCGGAAGGAGCCGCCAATCTCCACCAGCTCGCCTCTGGATGTGATGACTTCCTTTCCAAAGGCCATGGCAGAAAGGCACAGCATGGTGGCTGCCGCATTGTTGTTGACTACCATGGCAGCCTCTGCTCCCGTGATCTTTGCAATAATCTTCTCCACATGGTCGTGGCGCAGGCCCCTGGCTCCCTTTTTCAGGTCGTATTCCAGATTGGAATAAGAATCAGCCACAGCCGTAACGCTTTCCACTGCAGCCCTGCACAGATTGGAGCGGCCCAGGTTGGTGTGGAGCACAACGCCGGTGGCGTTGATCAGCGTCCTTAAGTTTCTCTTTTTCTTTCCTGTGATCCGGTCGCAGATCTCTGCGATCAGTTCATCCTTTTCGGGGGTGTCCTCTCTTTCTCCGGAAAGGATCTCCCTTCTCAGCTCATCAATGATCTCCCTTGCAGCGTCCACCACAACGGATCTGGGCGTGGATTCCATAAAAAAAACGAGCTGCTCATCCAGTAGCAACTCGTCTATTTTAGGAAGACCACGCAGTAATAACTGCCTGTTATCCATAATAATATTCCTCCTACTTCGATGAATCGAAAAAACGGAGGAGGTGGGAATCGAACCCACCCGAAGGGCTCCTAACCCTTCACAACGGTTTTGAAGACCGCGAGGCACACCAGCAACCTATCTACCTCCAAATTCACATCGCATGACTTGTTTATAATAGCACAGCGTCCTGCATTTGTCAAGGCGAATTTTGTAAATTTTTTATACAAAACATATAATTTCCCCGAAACAGGGAGACAGACAGTCTCTCCGCCTGTCTCCCGATCCGGGCATCCGGTCATTTAGCCAACATAACCGGCATTCTTTAAGATCTCGTAAGCCTTGTCCTTCTTGTCTGCAGCCATCAGAACGATCGGGCCAGTACAGCCCATACCGCTTTCTGCGTAGATTCCCTCTTTCCAGAGTGCCTGTACAGCGTCTTCCAGGTCCATAACCTCGATACCCGGAATCTGTGCAGTACAGATCTCCTTGGGGGGAGCTGTTACAGCTGCAGCCGGAGCTGCTTCTTTCTTTCCAGCATTCTTTAACTCGTCGATGATCGCCTCAAAGCCGGCCTTCTTTGCTTTTGCAAATTCGTCGTCTGCGATCTTCTTCCAGTTATGCTTTACAAGATTTGTGGCAAACTCCATAGCCCCTGCGATCACAGGAGCGCCGGAAGCACGGGAAACGATCATAATCAGACGATCATAACCATCGCCGATGCCCGGACCGTAGCCAAAGCCCAGGGACTCATAGCTTCCGCCAGTGGTATATGCAGAGAAGATCTTCATCATGAGGTTTCCTGTTAAGGAGTCCATAACCATGATATCCGGAGTTCCGGCTAACAGGTCGTTGCCTCTCATGACGATTCCGCCGTCTGCACGGGCAGATTCTGCGAAATTGATATCATATCCCTGCTCTTTTAATTTTAACAGAGCCTTTTCTGTCTGTCTTGCACCGTCGATGTTGGCAATACCAACCGTCGGATTCTCGATCCCGTCTGCCTTTGCGGCGATGATGCCGTAAATGGCATTCTTTACCATACCAGCGATACGGTCTGTATCAGACGTACCTGTGGTGGTGGCAAGATACATGGGCTTTCCAATGCCGGGGGTAATTACCTTACCAACGGTGGAAACGCCGATGGGGAATGGGTAGTGCATGGTAACTGCAGCGTCGATCTCACCGGAATCCAGAAGCTTTTCCATCTCTTTGTGGATGTCTTCTCCCTCGATGAGACGGGCGTCTAAGCCCTTGTACGCAGCCAGCTCCATGGCTCTCTTAATATTGTCTTCTCCATGCTCACTGCCTTCGGAGGCAAAGCCGATCACCGGCTTTTTGCCGTACTGTCCTGTTTCCAGGGCATCCGCAACTTCCAGGAAGGTATCTGCAATGAGCGTCTTAATTCTCTTATCTGACATAACGCACCTGTCCTTTCTGTTTACGGATTATTCTTCAGAGCCAAGAAGGCCGTTGGCAAACTCACGCATTGCCTGACCGATCATAGCTTTTACCTTAGCCTCATCAAAGCCAGCCTCACCGCCGTTGGCAGCAGAGCCGTCGTTGGCCTGTACAACGAAGGAAACACCGTCGAACAGGTTTGTCATTCTACCAAGGAAAAGGCTTCCCTTACCGATGATCATGGCACGCTTTGTCTCACCTGCGAGAACTTCCTCGCGGAGCGGTCCGATATACGGAACACCAGACGGGATGTGACCCTGTGTGGGAGCCCAGCCGGTCATACCGTGCTCTTTTACGAAGTTAGCGATATCGGTTCTTGCGATCTGGCCCTTCTTAACAGCAAGAGCAGCGATCATCTTATAGTTTGCTTCCGGAACATCGCCAGCGCCAGCCGGTTTTGTGATATCCGGGTTCTGCATCTCCGGAGAGTATTTATCGATATCAGTCATAAGGAGACCTGCGCGCTCTAACGGATCTGCCACCAGGGAGCCGATTACGTTCTGCGGAGCGGAACCTGTTCCGATGGTATGTCTTCCGATGATATCGGTGCGGATCTGCGGGCTTACGCCGTCGTCTGCGCTTACAAGAACAGAGAAGCCTGCGATGGCATCCTCAAGGATCGGAAGGCCTTTCTTCACATGGTCTTTACCGTTCATACCAAGCTTTGCAGTACATCCGCCAGCAGTTACAACAACGTTCTTGAAGGTTCCTGCCTTAACAAGAGCAGCAGCATGCAGCATAGCATGAGCCGGTCCGGCACAGAAGCCACGAACGTCAGAACCAGTTGCGTTGGTGTAGCCTGCGATCTCAGCAGCAGCCTTGGCGAAGTTTCCGCCGCCGCGCTGGTTCATATCGCCGCATGCTTCCTCACAGCAGTCGATCACATAATCAACCTCATCCGGGTTTACGCCGGCTTTCTTTACCAGTTCGATCAGGGAAAGAACGTTGGAAGCCTTTGTAACCAGGTTTTCGAGCATAACATGGGCAGACAGGTTTACGTCTACGTCATGAGCGCGCTTTACAGCACCAACCAGCTTATGCTCAAAGTATAACGGCTCAGCATGCTCGTCGTTTACAAGAGATGCGATCTTCGCATCATCGTTTTCACTGTTTTTATCAAGAGCTGCCAGCTGATCCTCTTTTAAAAGGTTCTGTGCAGCCAGTTTTTCTTTTACAGAAGCAGCAAAGCTCTTTTCGAGCATTACTAACTCAAATACGTCGCAGATCTGGATAAGGCCGTAGAACTCGTCCTCCGGCATGATCTGGCCGTACTTACCATCGCGGGAAGCGTTCTCCCACTTTTTGTCATAGAACGGAAACTCTGTTGCAGCCAGGTCAGCCGGCTTTGCATTTCCGATATATACCTGGTTCGGGATATAAGAAACTGCATCCTCGAAACTTCTTAAATGGTTCGGGAGCTCCTTTAAATATTCGGACTCCGGATTAACGATCATTTCTGTGGTCTGTGTTGTACCGTTATGGATTACCATATCCGGTGTAATGGCCAGAGTATAGCTGGCCCCCTTAAGTACTGGATACCCGTTCATGAAACACACCTCGTAATTTTAAAAAAATGGGGCGCCGGACGGCGCCCCTACACCTTGTTACAGGTATTTACAGAACTCGTCGCGGATGGAAGACATTTCGTTAGCGATGTCATCTACATCCATAACCATTTCCATCATGCTGATCTGTTCGTCGTAAACACCAGCATCAACTTCTGCTTTGATTTCATCCTCACAAATGTGATATACAGTCAGTCCCAACTGGACTCCTGCTAATGGGCCTGCGAAAGTCGGATCTCCTGCAGTAACGGTCTCAGCTGCTAAACCTGCAGCCTCCCCCTCAGCGGCGCCGAGAACAACAACAACGTTCTCCGGTCCATACTGCTCTGCGAAATCTTTTACTCTCTTCTGGTTTTCCAGGTCCATAGCACCCGCGGATGTTCAGACAAAGCATTCAGTAGAAGAATATACTACATCTGCTCCGGCTGTCTTCACACAGGCTTCAATGGCTGGTCCCGGAATACCGTCACGGTCTCCGATGATAACAACTTTCTTGCCATTCAGAATAGCCATAGCATCATTTCCTCCTTATTTTATTTTGTATATAGCAACAGACATTTCTGTCCATATTGCCCGATCTTAGATGTGGGCTTTGATCATAGCCTCGATGTTCTCTACGGTAGCGTCATCCTTCACGCACTCAGCAATCTTCTCGCCGCCCTTGTAAAGAGCGATAACCGGAAGGCCAAGGATCTTCTGTCCGATAGCCAGACGACGAGCCTTTGTGGTGTTGAGAGCTGTGAATTTGATGTCCTTTCCGTAAACATCTTCCATAGCATGTACATGCGGCATAAGAGCCTGGCACGGAACGCATCCGTCACCGTAGAAATCTACAAGAACGGTTCCCTCTGCCTCTAAAACTTCAGCTGCGAAAGTGTCTTTTGTTAACTCTACCATGACTAAAACATCCTTTCTTAATGAAAAATATTAAAGAAATTAGTTCTCGTGCTCAGATACATACTTTTCAGCCTGCATAGCTGCAATGGCGCCGTCAGCGGCAGCCGTAACAACTTGACGCAGTGCCTTTACGCGGATATCTCCAGCGGCAAATACACCCGGGATATTGGTGTGCATGTTGTCGTCGGTCTTGATGTATCCGTGGTCCATATCAAGCATTCCCTCGAAGAGCTCGCTTCTGGGATTGTAGCCGATGAAGCCGAACAGGCCGAATAAGCCGTCTTCCTCATCAGCATCGATACGGGTAAGCTCGCCAGTCTTGGTATTCTTAACGATCATTCCGCTTAAGATATCCTCACCCAGCAGCTCGTCTACAACAGTATCCCACATGAAGTGGAGCTTCGGGTTCTTGAATGCCTTCTCCTGGATGGATTTGGCAGCACGGAGCTCGTCTCTTCTATGGATGATAGTAACCTTTCTTGCGAACTTTGTCAAGTACATAGCTTCCTCAACAGCAGAATCGCCGCCGCCTACTACATACACTTCAAGGTCCTCGAAGAAGTTGGCGTCACAGGTAGCGCAGAAGGAAACTCCCTTGCCCATGAACTCGCCTTCTCTCTTGCATCCGATGGGACGCGGGAAAGCGCCTGTGGCGATGATCAGTGTCTTACACTGATATGTATCTTTGGTTCCGTAAAGCTTCTTTACGGGGCCTTCCAGCTCGACCTTTGTGATGGTATCGCTCGCGCGCTCAGCACCGAACTTTTCAGCCTGTGCTGTCATTCTGGCGATCAGGGACGGGCCGCTCTCGCCTTCTACCATCTGGCCGGGATAGTTTTCAATTTCGTCAGTAATAGCAATCTGGCCGCCATCTTTTGCCTTCTCGATGATAAGAGTAGACAGGCGGTATCTTCCGGAGTACAGGCCGGCAGCTAAACCTGCCGGACCTGCGCCCAGGATAATCACGTCATAGAGCTTATCCATGGATATATCTCCTTATTATTTCCATTCAAATACAGTCTGGTCATCAACCGGAGTCTGTAAAGCTTCCAGTGCTTTAGATACGATCTTTGTTCTGATTTCCTTCTCTTCCTCACGAGTAAGAGCGGGGTTTCCTAACGGATGCGGAATAGCTACAGCCGGAACAATACGGTTTGCGCCTACTGTCTGGGAAATCGGAACTACGGTCGCAATATGAACAACCGGAATACCATAAGCTTCAATAGCTTTAACCATCGTTGCACCGCAACGAGTACAGGTTCCTCAGGTAGAGGTCAGGATCACGGCATCAACATGGTCATCAACCAGCTTCTGTCCGATCTCCGTCGCAAACTTTTTCGCATTGGCTACGGCAGTACCGTTACCAACAGTTGTGTAGAAGTATTTGTGAAGGCTGCCGATCTTTCCTTCCTTGATGAACTCGTTGATCACATCAACCGGAAGTACGCGGTCAGCGTCTTCGTTTGCATATACCGGGTCATATCCGCCGTGAGCTGTCTCGTAGGTCTCAGCTGTCAGATCGGTTACGCCTTCGATATCATACTGGCCATACTTGGAAGCACTGGAGGACTCGATGTGGTCCGGGTTGCCCTTCGGAACGATACCGCCGGAGGTAACCAGTGCGATCTTAGCCTTGCTCATATCCTTGATAGCTGCGCCAGGAGCTACACGGTCAAAGCTGGGCATTTCGTACTCAGTCTCGAATTCCTTGCCATTTAACTTCTTAATAAGCATCTCAACTGCACGCTCAGCACCGCGTTTCTTCTCGAAGAAGTTCTTACGGATACCGTTGGGCAGGTAGCCCTCTTCAGCAGATGCGCCGATAGCCTCTCCCTTAGCAACCTTTAATGCTAACGGAGCCATCTTCTTAACGGCGTCTCTCATGCCGGCAGCACTGTTCTTTGTGGAAACGATGTACACTTCCTTCTTGAACATGTCAGCGCCCGGGTTCTCTTTGTACATACCGGTGATTACCGGGATACCTTCTTTCTTAACAGCAGCAGCTACGGTACCGCAGGCTACGCCGTAACGACCAGCGTTGAAGGCCGGTCCGCAGATTACTAAGTCCGGATTCTGGCTCTTGATCATATCAAGAACAGTGGCAGTGGCAGAATCTACATTCTCATTGAAGTAGGAGTCACCACAGATTACAGTGGCAACGATCTCTGCCTCCTCGCCAAAGCTCTGCTGGAACGCAAGACCAGGTCCTACGTTGCCTTCGCGAAGCTCCGGCTTATAATCAGCTTTTTCCTCGCCGCCGATGTTGGCGAAGAACTGATTGATATAATGAACAACTCTTAACTTCGACATCATTTCCTCCTATTATCTGGCACTTAACGGATTGAAGCCCATCTCGTTTGTTGCACCTGTGATAACCTGAAGCTCAGCGACGATGGAACCGTCAGCCTGAAGGCTGCCATCGAAACCGCCGGCAATGATATCCGCAACTTCCGGATATCCGATTACCTTGTCCATCTTCGGAAGGTGGATCACTTCATTTGCGTTACCGCCTGTTACAACAGCGTTAGCTGCAGCATCAGCGTCTGCTAAAGACTGGGAAGCGCCGTCGCGGCCTGCGTACTCATCTGTGATGATTACAGTCTTAACGCCCTTGCCCTCGATCTTCTTGCAGTTCATGATCAGGTCAGTATCCGGGTTACCGAAACCTTCCTGAGATACGATAGCGCCGTCTAAGCCAAGCCACTCGCAAAGTTTGGAGGACCAGTCAGAAGAACGCATCTTATCTGCCAGATATACATTCTCGTTGGTGATGATAACGCCAACGAAGTTTAAAGTCTTTCCATGCTGGGCAAACAGATCTCTGATTACCGGGTTATTCAGATGGTGGTAGGTTGTGTTCTTGTCGCAGGCAGATACACAGTTACCGCTTACGATCGCACCGTCCATGATCTCTGTCGGCATGATGATTGTGGACAGGGACTGCTTTGCGTCAACACCGTACACATATGTATCATGCATAAGACCCTGGCTCTGTAACATAAGAACATAGCCAACTCTCGGCAGCTCCGGCCACTTCTCGATACCTTCTTTAACAGAAACAGTCTCGAAAGTCTCAACCTCTTCTGCTACGATATCTTTTGCCAGCTTACCGATATAATCGGCAGTCTTTAATCCGGCCATACGAACAGCCTTCTCATGTGCATGCTTTGCAAGTCCATCGATCGGCTCACAAACAACTACAAGGTTGTTGAGTTTGGAGAATGGTGTGTATTTGGATCCCTCTCCTGTCATGTCGATGATACCTTCCTGGAAGCCCACGATCTTACCAGTTGTAACAACTGCGCTGCCGCGAAGTACGTTTGTACGTCCGCTTCCCACAGGAGCTACCTTGGAGATCATTCCCGGGAACATAGCACCCTCACCGCTTACTTTTACACGGGGCTCGATAACGTCTTTAACCGGCATGATACGAACGCTCTCGCCAGGTCTTGCGATATCAAGCTCAACGGATTTCAGGTTCTCGTCCTCAAGAATAAGGGCTTTCAACTCGTCGGCATTCACATAGATGGTACCGTTTTCCACCTTGGATTCAGCTCCAAACTGAATGTCGTTAATCGGAATGATTCCTAATTCGAGTTTCATTGTTTACGCTTACCCCGCTTTCTTAAAAACTACAAGATTTTTTGAATCGCTCCCTCGATCAGTGACAGATCCACTGCCTGGAAATCTTCCAGGAGGTTCTGCGGCCAGTCCGGAGTCTTCCGGATCGACTGGAACTTACGGCAAGCCGTGATTCCATTTTCAATGGTGATCTCCTGCTGGTAGAATTCTTCTTTGTCCACAGGACGGTCAGATACCATCACAGATTTATAAGGAGTCTGATTGGGCTTCAGGCTTCCCGTCATCGGATGCGTTTCCAAACACCAGCCATTCTGGATATAATCCCGGACTTTCACGAGTACGTCCATATAACTCTGTCCATCCAGGTATTCCACCTGTATCTGGTCACCGTATTTTACCAGACACATCTGGTTATTTGTAATAATCCGATACATTTTTCCCTCACCCTTTATTGATACAGGAATTTCCTGTTTCAACCATTTTATTTATTAATCATAGGAATACCTTGTATTGATATTTCCTATATATAGAATGTACCACATTTCTTTCCAAAAGAAAAGGGGTATGAAGTTTTTTTCTTAATTTTTTTTCCTTGTGTATGAAATTTATTTCTTGATTTTGAAAAACATTTCATATATAATTGTATCATGATTGGACAATTATTGAATATTTTGTACAGAAAGGCCGGATCATGGACAATAAAACCTTTAATTCCGCATACTATATGGAGACAAAATCCCCCTCCTATGCAAGAACGCTCCTGGACTGCAAGCGGGTGGCCGCCTCCAATGCCAACGTTCTCCTGATCGGGGAATCCGGAACCGGAAAGGATGTGGCCGCCCAGTATATCCACGCCTTAAGCCGGCGGTCCGACAAGCCCTTTATCGCTGTCAACTGCAACGCCTATACAGAATCCCTGCTGGAGCCGGAGCTTTTCGGCGTGGAGCCGGGGATCTTTTCCGACACCATCCGCCGCCGGGTGGGAAAATTCGAGCTGGCCGACCACGGAACTCTCTTCCTGGATGCCATCGGCGACGTCAGCATGACCACCCAGGTAAAGCTTCTGCGGGCCATCGAGACCAAGGAGATCGAGCGTCTGGGCGGAAATAATAAGAAGGTTCTGGATTTCCGCCTGATCGCAGCCACCAGCCGGGATCTTCCCACCAAGGTCATCAACGGCGAATTCCGCGAGGATTTCTTCTACCGGATCAGCACCATTGTGATCCGGATCCCGCCTTTAAGGGAAAGGAAGGAGGATCTGGAAGGAATGATCCATTTTCTGCTGAAAAAAGCCCAGGAGGAAAACGGGATCCGCATCGACCGGATCGAGGATAAGGTGTGGGAGTTCCTTATGAATTATGATTATCCTGGGAACGTCAGAGAATTAAAAAACACTCTGGACCGGATGGTGGTTCTCTCCCAGGATCATGTGATCACCACGGAGGGAATCCCGATCCTCTATAACCTGAAACGCATGACGCCCGTCACCACCTATTCAGCCCACCAGCTGGTCACCTGGAAAGAATTTAAAAGGCGGAGCGAAAAAGAATATCTGGAGTGGGCCCTTCGCCAGACCGACTGGAATATTTCCGCTGCTTCCCGGGAGCTTTCCCTGAGTACCCGCCAGATTTTCAACAAGATCAACGAATATGATATTGAAAAGCCATTTTAGATGACATTTTTCTGAATTTTTTCTTACATACATTGAATCTTCTCTCTTTATATGATAATCTGAAATCAACAAAATGGACGATGTATTTTTGAAGGGAATGGTTTTATGAAAAAGAAACGATCATCGAGATTTTCCGCATCTGTGCTTCTTCCCATGGTCATCGCCTTATGCCTGGGCCTTACAGCCTGCGGAGCCAGTGCGGCCGGCGGAAAAAACGAGGCGGAAACGGTCATGGAAACAGCGGCAGCCGCCGGAGACACGCAAGGTGAAACTGTAACAGAAGGCGGAGACAGCCTTACAAGTCCGGCTTCTCTCTCCTCCCCACAAACGGCCGGTCGAAAGCTGATCCGGAACGTGGACCTCTGGGCTGAGACCGAGGATTTTGAGGGCCTCTTAAGATCCATCCATGAGCAGGTCGCCTCTCTTTCCGGCTATGTGGAGCAGTCCGATGTTTCGGGCAGCAGCATCCAGCGCGACAGCCGTCCCTCCAGGCGGCACGCCTCTATCACTGCCCGGATCCCGGCAGATCAGCTGGACTCCTTTCTCCAGGTGGTGGAGGACCAGGCCAATGTAACTGAGCGGTCGGAAACCGCCACCGATGTGACCCTCCAGTACAGTGACCTGGAAAGCCGGAAAAAGACTTTGACCACAGAGCAGGAACGGATCTGGGCGCTCCTGGAAAAGGCCGATACCCTGGAGGCTGTCATTGCACTGGAGGAGCGGCTGTCAGAGATCCGGTATCAGCTGGAATCCATGGAATCCCAGCTGAAACTCTATGACAACCAGGTGGATTACAGCACCGTATCCATCCATATCTCTGAGGTGGCCGTTTATACGCCCACAGGTTCCCAGTCTGTTGGAACACGGATCCAGGATGGCTTCAAACGAAATCTTACCTCTGTAAAAACAGCAGTCGTGGACCTGTTCGTCCTGGTCGCCTCCACTCTTCCCATCTGGCTCCCGGTGATCCTGGTGTTTGCCGCGGCAGCCGCAGGGATCCGGTATAATATAGGAAGAAACTCTTCTGGTGAGAAAGGGAAAAAGGACGAAAAGCCAAAGAAAAAGCTGGATGATCTCCGCCCTGGTGGAACTCCTCCAGGCGGCCCTTCGGATCCTTCCGCCAAATAAAAAAACATGGCGCTGCAAAGGGAAATTTCGATCCCTTGCAGCGCCTTATTTTTATTGACCGGTCTAATTCTCTTTCTTCTCCACTTCCACCGGCCGGTTCACTCTTCCGGCAATCTCCTCTTTCACATCAGAGATAAAGCTGGAAAGCTCCCTGGAGCCCTCGTCTCCCTTGAAGCGGCTTCTTACGGAAACCGTACCGTCGGCCTCCTCCTTCTGTCCTACGACCAGCATATAGGGGATCTTCTGGGTCTGGGCCTCGCGGATCTTGTAGCCGATCTTCTCAGAGCGGAGATCGATCTCTGCGCGGATCCCGGCCTCATCCAGCTGGGCCTTTACGGACTTTGCGTATTCCTCATACTTCTCAGAGATGGGAAGCACCTTTACCTGTACCGGAGCCAGCCAGGTGGGGAATGCACCGGCAAAATGCTCGATGAGGATACCGATGAAACGCTCCACAGAGCCAAAGGCCACACGGTGGATCATGATGGGTCTGTGCTTCTCTCCATCCGCACCGATGTACTCCAGGTTAAATCTCTGGGGCATCTGGAAATCCAGCTGGATGGTTCCGCACTGCCAGGTCCTTCCGATGCAGTCAACCAGATGGAAGTCGATCTTGGGACCATAGAAGGCGCCGTCACCCTCGTTGACCACATAGTTCAGGCCAAGATCATCCAGGGCGCCCTGGAGCGCACTTGTAGCCATCTCCCAGTCCTCGTCGCTTCCCATGGAGTCCTCCGGTCTTGTGGACAGCTCCACATGATACTCAAAGCCGAACAGCTTGTATACGCTGTCGATGAGCTGGGCCACGCCCTTGATCTCATCGCGGATCTGCTCCGGCATCATGAAAATATGGGCATCGTCCTGGTTGAAGCAGCGCACACGCATGAGGCCATGGAGCTGGCCGGATTTTTCGTGGCGGTGTACCAGACCGATCTCTCCCATACGGATGGGAAGATCCCGGTAGGAACGGGGCTCAGACGCATATACAAGAATACCGCCCGGACAGTTCATGGGCTTTACGGCATAATCCTCGTCATCAATGACCGTCGTATACATGTTGTCCTTGTAATGATCCCAGTGACCGGAATTCTCCCAGAGCTTCCTGTTCATGATGATCGGGGAGGAGATTTCCACATAACCGGCCTTCTTATGGATCTCACGCCAGTAATCCAGCAGTGTGTTCTTTAAGATCATTCCCTTGGGAAGGAAGAACGGGAAGCCCGGACCAGCCTCATGCATCATGAACAGGCCCAGCTCGCGGCCCAGCTTTCTGTGGTCACGCTTTTTGGCCTCCTCCATCATGGTCACATAGGCCTCCAGATCCTCTTTTTTCTGAAAGGCAGTGGCATAGATCCTTGTGAGCATCTTATTTTTTTCACTGCCGCGCCAGTAAGCGCCTGCAATGTTCATGAGCTTGAACGCCTTGCCGATCTCCTTTGTGGTCATCAGATGGGGGCCGGCGCACAGGTCTGTAAATTCGCCCTGCTTATAGAAGCTGATAACGGAATCCTCGGGAAGGTCCTCGATCAGTTCCACCTTATAGGGCTCGTCCTTCTCCTTCATAAGGGCGATGGCCTCGGCTCTGGGGAGCTCGAAGCGCTCCAGCGGCAGGGCCTCCTTGATGATCTTCTTCATTTCAGCCTCGATCTTTTCCAGATCGTCAGCAGTAATGGGATTCACCGGATCCACATCATAATAGAAGCCATCGGCAATGGACGGACCGATGGCCAGCTTCGTATCGGGCCATAAACGCTTAATGGCCTGGGCCATCACGTGGCTGGCTGTATGGCGGAGGGCTGCCAGGCCCTCGGCGTCCTTGGCAGTCAGGATATTTAACTGGCAGTCAGAATCCACCACAGTCCTCAGATCTGCCTCTTCCCCATTGATCTCTGCCACACAGGCCATTCTTGCCAGGCCTTCGCTGATATCTTTTGCAATGTCAATGACAGCCATGGGCTGTGCGTACTCTTTTACAGAGCCGTCCTTCAGTGTAACTTTCATTGTATCTCTCCTTTTCAATATATGGAAAACAGGCACCCGCTTTTTATGTCATAGGGTGTACTTGCTTATAACATAAAAAATCCCCTGCCACAGACGTTCTGTCTATGGCAAGGGACGAGTTTACCCGCGGTTCCACCCTGCTAGCACGAGCCGTATATAAGGCCCATACCTCTTATTTCTGATGATAACGGAATCACCGTTCCCGATTAAGGGACACTCCAGGGCGGTCTTCAGCCAAAGGTCCTGTAAAGCGCTTTCAGCACAGGGCGCTCCTCTCTGGACATTTCCTAAAGCTTACTCTTCCTGTCTTCGTGTTGCTGTTTGAACTTATGCACTAGTATAGCACTTGCTGGGGATTTGTCAAGTATTTGTTTCCCGCATTTCCAGGCAGATGCCTTCCGCGGCTCCCCCACTCCCTGTCCGTAAAACGGTCCCTGCCAGCCATATCCTGTCTCGGCTACGCTCCCGGAAGGACCTCCAGAAGGTGTTTAAAATATTCCGGAAGCGGGGCCGTAAATTCCATATACGCTCCTGTCGTGGGATGGATGAAGCCCAGGATCCCGGCATGAAGGGTCTGGCCCTGGAGCTTATACGGGCACCTGGCCGGTCCATAGACCTGGTCTCCCAGCAGAGGGTGTCCCAGGCTCGCCATATGGACACGGATCTGATGGGTACGGCCGGTTTCCAAACGGCACTCAATATGGGTAAAGCCCGAAAAGCGCTTCAGCACCCGGTAATGGGTCACCGCAGACTTGCCGTTCTGGTGGTTGATGCACATTTTTTTCCTGTCCTGGGGATGGCGGCCAATGGGGGCGTCTACGACACCCTCGTCCTCCTTCACCACTCCATGGACAATGGCCTGGTACCGTCTGGTTATGGAATGCTCCTTCAGCTGGGCGGCAATGGAATTGTGGGCCTGGTCATTCTTGCAGGCGATGAGGACACCAGTGGTATCCATGTCAATGCGGTGGACGATCCCAGGACGCAGGACGCCGTTGATCCCGGACAGATCCTCCCGGCAGTGGTACATCAAAGCGTTTACAAGCGTGCCCGTATAATGCCCGGCCGCCGGATGGACCACCATGCCCTTGGGCTTATTCACCAGGATCACATCGCGGTCCTCATAAAGGATATCCAGGGGGATGTTTTCAGCCAGGATCTCCGGCTCCACCGCCTCCGGCACCTCAAAGGTCAGCCGGTCGCCTTCCGATACCCTATAACTGGCCTTTACCGGACGGCCGTCTGCAAAAACGCCGCCGGATTTCATGAGCTTCTGGAGAAAGGAACGGGAATATTCCTCACACTGCTCCGACAAAAATTTATCGACCCGGTCGCCGGAGGCCTCCTCCGTCACAAAGATCTCTTTCTTCACCTAGCCTTCTCCTTCCCGGAAAAGAAGTCCAGCTCCCCTTCCTTATAGTAAAAGCCAGTCAGAAGGACCAGAAGGACGGCCGCAGTCACCACGTAGCAGTCTGCCACGTTAAAGATCGGGAAATCAATGAGACTGAAATAGAGGAAGTCCACCACATATCCCTGGACGGCCCGGTCGATCATATTTCCCACGGCCCCGGAGGTCAGGAGCACCATGGAAAAATACAGCGGCATATACCGCCGGCTCCATGGCATCCGGTAAAGGAACAGAAGGACCACAACGATCACCGCCGCAGCCACCAGGAAAAAGAAGGCGTGCTTTCCCTGAAGGATCCCGAAGGCTGCCCCCCGGTTTTCCGAATACAAAAGCTCAAATACTCCATCCCAGATCACAAAGGGGCCGTTCCCCATTAAATTCTCCACAGCCAGCCGTTTCGTCCACTGGTCCAGTCCCACCGCCAGGGCCGTCAGGAGACCGAAAAGCCCATACCGTTTCCACAAGCTGTTCATGTCATTCTCCTTATCTGAAATCCCGGGGCAGGATTATTTTTCTCCCGGACGCTCCATAACAGCGTCCAGAGCGTCCTTCATTTCCTCGTCGGTCACAGTCCGGTCCACATAGGCGTGGCCCAGGCGGTCCAGAAGGATGAACTTGATGACCCCGGCCTCCATTTTCTTATCATTCTTTGTAGCCGCCACCACAGCCTCTTTTGTAAGGCCGCCTACGGATACAGGCATATCAAAGTATTCCATGGTCTCCCTGTACCGGTCAGCCTCTGCCTCCGGCACCATTCCCCGCTTCACACAGATATCCAGGGCCGCCAGGGCTCCCAGGGCAACACAGTGGCCATGGAGCATGGAAAAATCCTTTAATTTTTCCACTGCATGGCCCAGGGTATGGCCGAAATTTAAAACGGCCCGCTCGTTCTGCTCGGTGGGATCGGCCTCCACCACCTGCCGCTTGATCCGGTTGCTCCCGCAGATCAGCCTCCGGCATACAGAAAGCTCACGGTTCCGGACTGCCTCCTTATTTTCCAGGATCCACTCATAATACTCCCGGTCCCGGATCAGCCCATGCTTGATGACCTCGCCCATACCGGCGGAAAACTGCTCCGGAGGCAGGGTCTTTAAAGCCGACACATTGGCATACACCAGCTTCGGCATATGGAAAGCACCCACCATGTTTTTATAGCAGTCAAAATCCACGCCTGTCTTTCCGCCGATGCTGGAATCCACCTGGGAAAGCAGGGTGGTGGGGATCTGGATAAAGTCCACGCCTCTTAAATAGGTGGCCGCAGTAAATCCGCACAGGTCGCCTGTGACGCCGCCTCCAAGGGCCGCCAGCCAGTCCTTCCGATCAAATCGGTTCTGGATCAGGTGTTCGTAAACGCGCTTCACCGTATCCAGGTTTTTATGCTCCTCGCCTGCGGGAAAAACGTAGGACGTCACCTGGCTGAAGCATCCGGAAAGGAGCTTTTCCACCGCCTCCAGATACAGGGGAGCCACGTTGGAGTCTGTAACGATACAGAGCTTTCTCCCCTGGCTTCCCAGCCTTTCCATTTCCTCCGGGAGACGGTCAAAGCTGTCCTCCAGGACGATGTCGTAGATGGGAGCTCCATCCCGGCATACCTGCATCCTTCCCTCTTCCATTTCTAAAACCGCCATGATAGTTCCTCCTTCTGTCTTCATCGGTATTTTAAGAACGTGACGGAGATCCGCCCCTTTTTCGTCTGTCCTCCGTTCCTTGAAAAGAGGAATTTTCCCACACCGCGGATGGACAGGATCTCTCCGGGCTCCATCTGACGGGAGGGAGAAAGAACAGCCTGGCCGTTGATAAAAACCTTCTCTCCGGCGATCAGACCGGCAGCCTTCGTTCTGGATACGCGGCCGCAGAGGGCCACAATGGCATCCAGGCGCACGGAGCTCACCGTTCCCGCCACCTCTTCATATTCCGGCTCCAGGAGCTCTTCTGCCCCCTCCCAGACCGCAGCCTCCACAGCTGTGCGGCCCACCGTATCCAGATTCTCCAGCACGTAGCGGCTGATCTTTTTCAGGACCATCACATATCCGTCCAGGTCCTTTACCACGATATCCCCGATCATAGCCCTCTCGATTCCCAGGTTCATCAGGGCCCCCAGGAAATCCCGGTGGGTCAGCTCCCCGGAAAACTTTTTATTCCGGGCCGAGATCCGCAGGCATTCAAAGGGCGGGTCCTCCAGCTCCTCCTCGTAGGATGGAAGAAAACAGACAACCTTCCTTTCTGCCCCTGGGAAGCCGCCGGCGAGAACGTATCTCACCGGCGGCAGCGTGCCAGAAATGCTCTGGAAAATTGTCTGCTCATTTAAATTCAGGAAATCCGTATTGGAGGGCATGTCTCTGTGGAAACACAGCTCCGCCAGCTCCAGGACTCTTTTTCTGAAAAGCTGTTCTTCTTTTTCCATGGTCATCCTATAAGTGGATATTGAGACCGGACACGTCGATGTTTCCGCCGGAAAGCAGATCCTGGAAGTCTCCGGAAAGCTCAACAGACTGCGGGGTTGCGATAAATATGTAATTGGATATCTTCTGAAGATTTCCGTCCATGGAATAGGTGGCTCCAGAGGTAAAGTCGATGATCCTCTGGGCTGTCTCCGTGTGGATCCCCTCCATATTGAGGACCACAGCCTTTCCGGCCAGAAGATAATCACAGATCTCTCTGGCGTCCTCCAGGGATGTTGGCTTGATCAGGGAAACCTCCATCCCCCTGCGCATGGGAACCACCTTGTTATTGGATGTGGCTCTTGGCAGGAACCTGGGTTTCTGTACCTCCGGCTCGTCATAATCGTCCTCGTAGCTGTCCTTCTTGAACAATCCCTTTTTCGCAGGTTTATCGTCATCCTCATAGTCGTCATCTAAGAAGTAATCGTCATCACTGTCTTCGCTTAACCGCATAGAATCCATCAGTTTGTTCAGGAAACTCATTCTTTCTTCTCTCCAATCTGTCTGGAACCAAAAATACCGGTCCCTACTCTTATCATGGTGGCTCCTTCTTCCACAGCGACCTCAAAATCACCGGTCATGCCCATAGAAAGCACACTCATGGTACCATTATCAATGTTTTTACTTTTGATGTCAACATATAATTGATATAATTTCTTAAAATGTTTTCGATTTTCTTCTGGATTTTCGACATTGGGAGCGATGGTCATAAGTCCCCTTACCCGGACGTGAGGGAGGTTTTTTACCTCTTCCAGAAGGGGGATCACCTCCTCCAGCATCAGGCCAAACTTACTCTCCTCCCTGGCCACATTGACCTCCAGAAGGATGTCTGCGGTCAGATCTCTCTTTGCCGCCTCCTGTTCGATCTTTTCTGCCAGATGCAGGCTGTCCACGGAATGGATCAGAACTGTCTTTCCCACCACCTGCTTCACCTTGTTGGTCTGCAAATGGCCGATCATATGGAATCTGGCGTCCTCCGGCATCTCCGGATATTTTTCCAGGATCTCCTGTACCTTATTTTCCCCAAAATCCCTGGCTCCGGCCCCGTAGGCCTCCTGGAGCATGGACAGGGGCTTTGTCTTGCTGACCGCGATCAGAGTGACCTCCTCCGGCCTTCTTCCCGCCCGTTCACAGGCAGCGTCCACACGTTCTCTTATTGTTTTTAAATTTTCTGCTACTGACATGATTCTCCTCCGGTTACTGATAAATGACGACGCCATTGGCTCTTACAGCCCTGGCATCCAATACAATATGGTCATAGACCGAAAGGCCGTAATCCGTGCCCCTGGCCACAATGTCGTACTCGTCGCTGGACGTCAGGATCTCGACCTTTCTGAAATCCGTATAGCCCTTATTGATGTTGTAAACTCCTGTTACCGCAGCCTTGGCCCCTATCTGGTACCGGTCCTGGGAGTTTTCCTTCACCAGATAATCTCCAGGCTTAAATTCGCTGTTCTCCCCGGCATCCACATAGTAATACGTATCGTCTGCATTATAGATATCGCAGGACACAAGAACGGCTCCAGCCCCGTTTTCCGTATACGTTTCCTTTAAAAAGCCCTTGCCGCCTCCGGCCAGGAATTCTTTAGGGATCAGATAAAACTCCACATCTGTGACGGCGCTCTTTGGGATCTTAAGCCCGGTCACCTCCTCGGTGATGATCTCAAAATCCACAAAACGGTCTGAAATGAACTGCTCCATATATTTGGAAAAATCCAGCTTTCCGTAGGTCTTCCCGTCCCCTCCGGTGATCATGGAAAATGCGCCGGGGGTCTTCAGATCCTTCCCAGCAAATTTCACAGTCAGCGAGGTCTTCCCGTTATAAAGAGCCGCGTCCTCCTCGGTCATCTGGAAGACCAGGGACCAGTCGCTGGAAGTGACCAGCTTATAGGCCGGTTCCCCCACGCCCACCAGCTTCCCGGATTTCAGGATATTCTTCGTATAACCAGACCGGTCGAACATCTCCTCCGTTACCTGGTTCGGAGCCACTCCCTCCAGGGAATCCACCATATACGAAACGATCCCCGACTGGTCGGCCCTTACCTGGACAAAGTTCACGCCCATTTCCTCCACAACGCTGTCCAGGTTTTTCAGGGCGTCCACGCTGACGTATTCCAGGACCTCCGAATCCAGCGTATACCTGGTATCGTAAACGGTCTTAAAATCGTTTTCCGTAAAGGTCTGGCTGAAGGAGGAAAGCTGTTTTTTTAAAGACGTAAGGTTGTCCCTGGATAAGGCCACTGAGCCGTCGGTCTTTTCTGCCAGAAGCTCCGAAAGCTTTCCCGTCTCATCCACCGAATAGACCCTGGTGCCCACTGCGGCCTTTTTTCCCTCCCGCAGATAGAAATTGACGTTCCCTGCCTGCTCCGTATATTTTACAGTTTCCGTCCGGAACGCAATGCCTGTGTGGCGTTGGTCGTTGACGATGCTGCCCTCAGGCACCTCATAAAACTCGATCTTTTCTCTCCGCACATACGTATATACATAAAAGGCCATGTACGCGAAGATAAGGGCGAAGATGATCATTCCCACATTTATATTCAAGGGCCGGCGGTACCGGATCACCTTTTTGTTCTTTTTCTTTTTTGCCAACTGCTCCCTCCGTTCAGAGTGCTTTTTTCATATCTTCCCTATTATATATGGATTAACTGGAAAGTTCAAGTTTCTGGGGAAATTCCGCCAAAAAAATGGCATAAACAATTTCTTGTTCATGCCATTTGTATTCTTACGAAGGAGCGGTTATTTTATAAGGCCACCAGAACCATATCCTTTGCGGAAGCAGGAAGCTCTTCTCCGTCCATAGAAATGCTAAGTACAAAGTTTACATGGTATTTTGTACTTACCTGGTCAAGCTCAGCCAGGGTTGCAGAAATATCTTCGCCCTCCAGACCGGCAAGCTTTAAGAAGCTGTCCAGATACATAACCTCCAGATCATGATCCTGGGAAATGATTCCGCAGATAAAACCAACAAAAGCCTCAGCGCTATGTACCGGGAACTCCGCAACATTGATCAGACGGATCTTGTTGCTCAGTTCATACATATGCTTGGAGCTTTTATCTAAATATACGATAGAACCCTTGGATTCCTTTACGGCATTGTTAGCCATATCCAGTAAATATTTTGTTTTGCCTTTTCCTTTTTTTCCAGCGATAATCTGCACCATAACGATCTCCTCCTTGGATTTTATATAATTTGTATAAAAAATCGTTTGATTATGATATGATTATAGACTATTTGCTTAAAAATTGCAACGACTATTTGTCAATTTTGGAAATAATATTTGTCATGTCCTCATAAAGGTGCGCCCGGCTGTCAGCTCCCATGATCACAGAGGCGTATTCTCTCCCATCCTCTGTCCTGGTCCCCATAATAAGGCAGTACCCGGCCGCCTTTGTTGTCCCGGTCTTTCCGCCAAAGACCGCCAGTCCCTCCGGCGTTTCGGCCTTTCCATTCATATAATAATTCCCTACGGTCCAGGAGGCCGTTTTCTGGCTTCCATCGCTGCCCATATAGACTGCCGTATGATCGTGGGTCCCGATGATGGTCCGGAACGTATCGTAGGACAGTGCCTCATGGAACATCAGATACAGATCGTAGGCCGTGGTATAATGGTCCGGATCCGTAAGGCCGTTGGCATTGACAAAGTGGGTCCCCGTGGCTCCCAGGCGGGCCGCCTCCTGATTCATCATGGATACGAAGCCCTCAATGGAGCCTCCCACATGGACGGCAATGGCATTGGCCGCATCGTTGCCCGAGGGGATCATCAGCCCGTAAAGCAGGTCTTCCAGGGACATCTGGTCTCCAGGGACCACACCGGCCATGGAGGAGCCGGATTCCGTTATGACG
The DNA here is from genome assembly GCF_025567195.1 of Alitiscatomonas aceti. NCBI lineage: Bacteria > Bacillati > Bacillota > Clostridia > Lachnospirales > Lachnospiraceae > Alitiscatomonas > Alitiscatomonas aceti. The sequence goes on from NZ_JAOQJF010000001.1 coordinate 34,829, forward strand.
GCTTCCTCCGGTACCGTCACAAGATCCGACAGATTCCCGTATTTTAAAGCCACGATGGCCGTCATGACCTTGGTGGTGCTGGCCGGATTCATCCGTTCTGTCAGAGCCTGCTGGTAAAGAGCCGTTCCTCCATCCAGGCTTAAAACTCCGGCAGCCCTGGCCGAAAGAGCCGCCTCTCCCTCTCCAGGGCTGTCGTCTCCTTCTTTTGGCACGGCCAGTCCAGCGGCAAAGCCGGGAGCCCGGCCATCTCCATCCTCTGCCGTAAAGCGGACGGCACGGTCGTCATACGAATACGCATGCTCCAAGCCGCTCTTCTTCCCGCAGCCGGTGACCAGAATTACAAGGGCTGTGACAAGAAGAACGGCTCTGGGTCGTCTGTGCTTTCCGTCTATGATCATTTGTACATTTCCCGCCATTCCAGATCTCCCCGGTCCAGGGCCTTAATGAGCAGCTCTGCCGTGGCCAGGTTGGTAGCCAGGGGAACGTTGTGGATGTCACAGAGCCTTACGGCCTTATTGACGTCTGGCTCATGGGACTTGGGCGATAAGGGATCCCGTAAAAAGATCACCAGGTCCATATCGTTGCTCTCGATCTGGGCTCCCATCTGCTGCTCTCCGCCCAGATGTCCGGGCAGGTATTTATGAACGTTTAAGTTGGTGACCTCCTCGATCAGCTTACCGGTGGTACCGGTGGCATAAAGGTTGTGCTTACATAAAATACCCTTGTAAGCAATGCAGAAATTCTGCATCAGTTTTTTCTTGGAATCATGTGCGATCAATCCTACATTCATACGGTTCCCTCCTAAAATTCCAATTTTCTTTGCTGTAAGCCGACATTGAGTAAAATACCTATTCCTATATAAAGACTTGCCAGGGAGCTGACACCATAGCTGATGAACGGCAGTGGAAGGCCTGTGTTGGGAAATACGCCGGTGGCAACTGCAATATTGGTAAAGGACTGGAATCCCACCAGGGCCGCCATACCAGTACAAAACAGCCTCCCGGCCATGTCCCTCGCCCTGGATGCCATCCTCAGGCACTCAAAAACAAACAGGAGGAACAGCAGCAGGACGATCATACAGCCGATAAAGCCCAGCTCTTCGCCGATGACGGAAAAGATAAAGTCTGTATGCTCTTCTGACAAAAAATTTCCATTTTTAACTGAAATGGCTGTGTCGTTAAAAAGCCCTTTTCCGTAAAGACGGCCAGAGCCGATGGCCATTTTGGAATTATCCTGCTGGAGGTTCAGCTCCGCATATTTTCCGGGATTGATAAAGGCCAGGATCCGGTTTATCTGATAAGGCTCCAGAAAGGGCATCATATTGTGTTCTGCCAGCCAGACCACCAGGGCCAGGGAGGGCACCGCCACAGCCAGGGCGCCCGCGATCCACTTATAGCTGATCCCAGCCATATAGATCAGGCAGAGGATAAAGAAAACGATCACGATGCTGGTGGACAGGTCCGGCTGCTTTAAGATCAGAGCCAGAGGCACCGCCGCCAGCACTGCCGCCGTCACCAGCACCGATGGCCGGTTGATCTTCTCCTGGTTCTTCTGAAGGAACCAGGAGAAGAAAAAGATCAGTCCGATCTTCACAAACTCCGAGGGCTGGAACCGGCCGATGACAGGCAGGTCGATCCACCGTCTGGAGCCGCCCCCAAAGCCGCCCAGCTGGCCCGCATCGATCACCGCCAGGAGAATTCCCACACAGCCGATATACACCAGAGCGCAGCATTTCATCAGCTTCCGGTAATCCATCAGCGAGATGGCGATGGCTAACATCAAGCCTCCGAACATGCCGATGAGCTGGCGGTTCACGTAGCTTCTGTCACCGCCTACGGCGCTGTTTATGACCACAACGCCCACAAGATTCAGGGCCAGCACATAAAACAGCAGCCGGAAATTATAGTTTCTGAAATTGTACTCTGAAAACATTTAAAGAAAAGTCCCCTTTGTGCTGAGGACACGGATGGGGATGCTGGCATAGAGGACCGGAATACGTCCACAGGTCCCGGGCCCATCCATCTGGGTGATCTTGATCTCCAGCCCATCCGTATCGATCTCCATGTATTTTGATATGGCTTTTATCATATCGTCCTTGATCATTTCAAGGATCTCCGGCGTACATCCCGCCCGGTCCGAGATAAGTAAAAACTGGAGCCGCTTTTTTGCGATGGTCCCGGAGTTCCTCTTTGTCAGGATTTCCAACAGATTTACCATTCCCTAGGCCCGTTTAAGAAATCCCTGGAACCTGGAAAAGATCCCCCTGCTCTTCTCAAGATCCATCAGGGGTACCTCCTGACCAAGCACCCGTCTGCAGATATTGAGGTAGGCCTGTCCCGCAAATGGGTTCATGCCTACGATCGGCTCTCCCTGGTTGGTGGAAACGACGATCTGGGCGTCGTCGGGAATGGCTCCCAGGATCGGGATCCCCAGAATGTCCGTCACATCCTCAATGGACATCATATCGCCTCTCCGCACCATATCCATGCGGATCCGGTTGACGATGAGATCGGTCTTAGTGATCTCGCTGGCCTCCAGAAGACCGATGATCCGGTCGGCATCACGGATGGCAGAAACCTCCGGCGTAGTGACCACAAAGGCCCTGTCGGCTCCCGCAATGGCATTTTTAAAGCCCTGCTCGATCCCTGCCGGACAGTCCAGAAGAATAAAATCGAATTCCTCCCTCAGATCGTCCACCAGCTTTTTCATCTGGCCCGGGGACACGGAAGACTTGTCCCTGGTCTGGGCAGAGGGAAGTAAAAACAGGTTCGGATATCTTTTGTCTTTTATAAGGGCCTGCTTCATACGACAGTTGCCCTCCACGACGTCCACCAGATTGTAGACGATGCGGTTTTCCAGTCCCATGACCACGTCCAAGTTCCTGAGGCCGATATCGGTATCGATCAGTACGACCTTTTCCCCCAGCATGGCAAGACCAGTTCCAACATTCGCAGAGGTCGTCGTCTTGCCTACACCCCCTTTACCGGATGTAACAACAATGACTTCACTCATAAGAATATCCTCCTGTATTCAGTTGTGGCAGCAGCCGTCCAGGATCTGGAGGACAGTTACTGCTTATCTATTCTATTTTACATGATAAACAGAAAATTTTCCAGTCCTAAATGAAATTTAGTGCACTTAAAAAGCTCTTTTTTATGGGTTCCGAACAAATCCGCCCATTTTTGACAAGAATCATCATGGGCCCCCAGCCCAGGAGCCGCCCCTTTTCTGCCTTCTGGAACGCAAGATCCGAGATCCTTACCTGGGAGGGCGCCATCTCCATGGCCACCACCACGGCATTCCTGTTTCCAGACAGGCCTGCCTGGGCCGTTCCCTTTAAGGTCCCAAGGATAATGATGTTTCCCTTGGCCGATACCCTGGCCCCGCAGTCCACGTCGCCGATGACGACGATGCTGGCCTCGGATTCCAGGACGTCCCCGTTCCTCAGATTCCCTTTATAAAACTGGCCCGTGCTGGCAGAAAGCTCCATGAGCTTTTCATTTAACGCCTTCTCGCACCTGCGGATCCGTTCCGCATCCGCGTCGATGAGGCACAGGATCTCGATCCCGGAATTTTCTGTGATGGCGTTGACCACAGAAAATTCCTCCTCCGGCGACAGCCTCCTTCCCTCCAGGGTCAGGGTCATCTGGGCAGAGCCCCAGAACCGGGCCGTCTCCCTGAATTTCTTTTTTACCGCCTCCAAAAGCTCTGTAAAGGGAAGGGCCGGATCCAGGTACACCGTCATCCCGGCCTTATTTCCCTTTATGACCACTGGGTTCTGCATGAAAGAAGCCTCCTTTTTACTATAAAAGTCCCGGATCCCTTGTCATCATTCTCCGATCTCCACGTTGGAAACGTTCAGAGCGCTGTTGTTTAAGATATAATCCAGATCCGTGTAGCCGTAGTAATACCGGTAGATATTCTTGGCCGCCGTGGCCGCATTGGATGAGGAATAGCCGTAGGGAATGTTGACGGTCACAGCGATCTCCGGATCCTGATAGGGCGCAAAGGACACGAAGAAGGCATGGTTGATGATATGACCGCTCTTCAACTCCTCGGCTGTACCCGTCTTACCAGCAATATCCACCTCCAGATCACTGAAGATCTTCTTGGCCGAGCCGTCGGAGATCACCTTTCTCATACCGCTGTGGACCACATTCCAGGTGGAATCGGCAATGTCCACGGTGGACCGTACCTCCGGCGTATAATCAGTGATCAGATTCCCCTGGGAATCAGTGAGCTTATCCAGAAGGCTCAGCTTAAACACTGTTCCCCGGTTGGCAATGGCCGTGATATAGCGGGCCAGCTGTACATTGGAGTAGGAATGGTTGGCCTGGCCGATGGAGGAGGCCTCCGGCTTTTCTGTGGTCATCTGGGGGCTCTTTTCTGAGATCTCAATGCCCGAGGTCTCGTCCAGCCCGAACATGGCCGCATATTTCCGGATCTTTTCGATTCCCAGCTCCGGAGAATATGTGCCGTTCTCATCCATAGAGAGCCGGTGGCCCATGTCCGCAAAGAACACGTTGCAGGAATTCATGATACCGTGCTCCGCATCCAGGGGGCCGTGCTGGCCCGGATAGATCCAGCACCGCACATGGGGGGTGATCTCCTGATACATACCTGTACAGTTGACTGTATCAGAAAGACCGATGGCCTTTTCCTCCAGGGCGGCCACGGCCATGATGGGCTTAAACGTGGAGCCCGGGGCTTTCTGGGCCTGGGTCGCATTGTTGAACAGCGGCAGGGACATGTCGTTGTTCAGCTTATTATAGTATTCCGCATCCACTGTACCAGAAAACTTATTGTTGTCATAGCTGGGATATGTCACCAGGGCCCGTACCTCTCCCGTCTTCACATCGGTCACCACGCATCCGGCCGAACAGGGATCCAGGGCCAGCTGGGCCGGGGTGATCTCAATATCCGAGATCTTCTGGCGGATGAACTGGAAGGCATACTCGTCTCCGTTGGCCTCCAGCATCCGGACCTCCGCCTCATCGTAAGCCAGGATATTCTGGGAATACAGGGCCAGGCACAGCTCCTTTCCTGTGACAGAGCCGCCGTTTATGAGGTACTTATAGATCCGTTTTGAAAACTCGCTGTCTGTTTCCAGATCCCCGATCACATAATCCACCAGGATCTGGTAAATGTGGTCAGCGTCGGAATATTTATCCTCCATCTTAAGCTTCGTGGTGTCGATCCAGTTTTCAGCGATCCCCTTATACAGATACTCCCTGAGGCTCACCGTCTCCGCCGCCCATGCCTGGTACGCCTCGGAATCCCGGTCGATCCGGTCTCTCACCACCACCTCCTGGGACACCAGGTAGGAATAAATATACTGCATATAGGATTTCTGGTCTTCACCCAGAGAGACCATAGGAGCCGCATTCTCGTTCAACAGCTCCGACCGGATCCAGGAAAGGGTCTGCTCCCTGGACTGGCTGTACTTGGCATAGATGGATTTTTCCACCTGGGACGCTTCCGGAGCAGAAAACGCGTCCATGTCCAGCACATTGTTGTTGATCAGCTGGAAATACACATCCTTCACCGGAATGGGGATATTGGAGCCCTTTTTGTAATCCGTCTCCTCCAGGTCCCGGTTCACCAGCTTGTTGGTGATGATACCGGCCAGCTGCTGCTCCAGAAGATTATAGATCCCGATCTGGAGATCCCGGTCGATGGTCAGATACACATCGTTTCCAGCCTTAGAATCGGTCTTCTCCACGATCTCCACGATCCGGCCCGTGCTGTTCACATACATGGTCTGGGAGCCCTTTTTCCCCTGGAGCTCCGGCTCCAGGGAGGCCTCGATGCCGGTCTTTCCCACCAGATCCGTCAGCTCGTAATCGGGATTGGTCTCCTTGAGCTTTTCCAGCTCATCATCCCATACCTTTCCTGTGTAGCCGATGATGGGTGCAAAGTAAACGCTGTCATTGTAAACACGGAGAGTGGTCTCCTCGATGGCCACGCCCTTAAGATCCGCCGAGTTTTCCAGAACGTCGGTCATGGTCTCCCGGCTCACATTGGAGGCGATGGTGGTGGTCATATATTTCTGGTAGGCCGTAAAGCCCATGGTATAACGGATATTGATGATCCCCAGAGCCTCCTCGTCCGTAAGTGTCACAGGATCTCCGTTCTCATCCGTCAGCTTATCCAGCCCATAGTCCTTAAATTTGGCGTCGAACATCTCCCTGGGGGTGATATCCGAGGGCGTGCTCCCGTCCTCGGCATCCAGCTCCGAGAGGGCTTTTAAGCCGTAGTAGTCGCTGATGAACCGCTTTCTGGCCGTCTCGCTGGAGGTGGTGTAGACCATTTCCCCGGAGGGCTCGATGGCCACGGCAAATTCTCCCCGGACCTTTTCTCCGTGGCGGTTTAAGATCTGCACCAGCAGAAGGAGCATCCGGTTTCTCTCAGCGGTGGTGGTATAATCGCCGTTGTCCTGGATCGTCACATTATAAGCCAGCTGGTTATAAGCCAGGAGATTCCCGTTGCGGTCATAGATATTGCCCCGGGTCCCCGCCAGCATGATGGTCTTTTTTGTTTTGGTCATGTAGTTTTCCTGGTATTCCTCGCCCTCGATGATCTGGAGCCGGAAGATCTGGACGGCCAGGATCCCGAACAGGAATACAAAAAACACCCCCAGGATAAAGGTCCTGGAAGCCAGAAGCTTTTTCAGTGACTCCTTCAGTATCTCATACAGGTCGTTAAGCAATGGTCGTGTCTCTCCTTTTTTTCATCTCTTCCAGCTTCCTGCTGATAAACAGGAACAGGCGGTAAACGGCCAGCGTCGTCACCACCGTGAACACGGTTTCCGGGAGGATGATGTTTATAAGGTAATACCCAAAGCCCAGGCGTCCCCGGAACAGAAAGCCGAATACATACAGGTACAGGTTGTATGCCAGTTCATTGACCACGCTGAGGGCCAGGGGCAGCGTGATATAATCCTCGTAATAATATCTGGTGGCAATGCCGTTTAAATATCCCATCCAGATATAGAACAGCGTATAAAATCCCATGGGGCCGCCGGAGGAAAGGTCCATCAGCAGTCCGGCCACCAGTCCGTAGCACATGCCCGACGCGCTTCCCCGGATAAACCCAAAGGAGAAGATCAGGATCAGCATCAGGTTCGGGTAGGCTGAAAGGAACGGCAGCAGCGGGAACACGCAGGTCTGGACCGAAAACGCCAGCAAAAGCAGGACAAGGTTCAGCGCGATCTGTTTTAAATTACTATTCATCAAATTCAGGCCCTGCCTCCTTTAGATCTGTGATCACCAGCACCTCCTGGAGACGGTCGAACTGGGCCACCGGGATCACGTAGCCGGATTTCGTCAGGTTGTCATTGTAGTCCACCGTGATATCCGTAGCATAGCCGATGAGGATACCCGGCAGGAATTTTTCACTGATGTTGGAGGTTACGATCATATCCCCGTCCCGGATATCGTCGTCCTTTTCCATATATCCCAGGTTCAGCCGCCCCTCCTTGAACAGCTTAAGATCCCCGGACACCATGCACGTATCCCCGGACTGCTGGGCCATGGCGCTGACCTGGCTGGAATCGTCGATGATGGACCGGACCGTGGCATAGTTGGCTCCCACATCCGTGACGATGCCCACTAAGCCGCCGCCGGCAATGACGTTCATATTTTCCTTAATACCGTCGTCCGCCCCCTTGTCGATGCGGAACACAGAAAACCAGTTTCCTGAATCCTTGGCAATGATCCTGGCCCCCACCTTCTGGTACTGCATGTACTGGGTATCCAGCTCATAAAGCTCCCGGAGCCGCTCCAGCTCCTGCTGCTCTGCCCGGAGCCTTGTATTCTCCTCTGTGAGTTCATCCACCTGGGCCTTTAAGGTCTCGTTTTCCTTCATGGTGTCCTTTAAGCTCCCCAGGGCGCTGGCCTCCTTATAGATGCTTCCGCCCACGGCGTTGATCCCCGACTGGATCGGGACCAGCACATAGCCCACCGCATTCCGCAGCGGATTTAAAAGACTGCCGTTTAAGGATGTAATGCCGATCATGCAGACACAGACTGCCGACAGTCCGAATAAAAAATATCTGGTGTTTTTCATTGTTACAGAATTCCCCGTTCTTTCAGGCTCACATAGGAAGTATCCCCGATTATGATATGGTCTAACAGCGGGATGCCTATCAATTTCCCGGCCTCCTCCACCCGCTTTGTAAACAGGCAGTCCTCCCGGCTGGGGGCAGCGTCGCCGCTGGGATGGTTATGGAGCAGGATCACCGAGGAGCCCCGGTAGCGGAGAGCCTCAATAAACAGCTCCCTAGGCGTGGCCAGGGAGGCGTTGACCGTCCCCTTGGAAATATCCACATCCCGGATCAGCACATTTTTCGTGTTGAGCACCAGGAGCTTCACATGCTCCTGCTCCATATGACGCATCTCCTCCATAAAATAATCGGCGATCACCGCCGGATGGTCGAAGACCAGCTCCCTGCCGGATCGGACCGCCTTCCAGATCCGTCTGGAAAGCTCCCCCACTGCCGCCAGCTGGATGGCCTTCACGTTTCCGATGCCCCGGACTGCCTTATAGTCCGGCAGCGTATGATGAAGAAGGCCGGGAAGTCCCGGAGGATCTCCCAGCGTCAATATCTTCTCTGCCAGGGCCCTGGCAGAAATATCCTTTGTACCGGTCCTCAGGATCACAGCTAAAAGCTCCGCATCCGATAAGACCTCCACGCCCTGTTCCATGGCCTTTTCATAGGGCCGTTCAGAAACAGGCAGGTTTTTCATGGTTTCGGTTCTCTTTTCATTCATTCTGGTACACCTGGCCTTTCCGGCTCTCCAAGTACCTTACTTCTCCCGGTGTCAGATGAAATGATACGTCAGAATGGCGATGATCACGCCAATGATGCTGGCCATGGTGATCCGGATGCTCAAGCCAAAGGTAATGACCAGGATCCCAAGGTTCAGTACCAGGGGATCATTTAACCCAAAGGACTGGCCAAAGTTCAGCCAGGATAAAAACGGCACTCCCGACGCCGCCTCCCCGATGAAGCCGCCTAAGACGATACCGGATAAGACCATGAGCAGAAGCACCCAGGAATTTTTGCTTCTCATGATACTACCTCGCGTATGCTACACAATATAACACATTTTTCCATTCAATACAATGCGTCCGGCCAGAAACCGCCGCCGTCACTTCTTAAAAGTTTCTTTAAATTTTTTAAAGATTTACGATCCCCGCGTCACAAAGCTTCTGTAAGGACATTAAGATCCCCAGCTTTGCGTGGTACCAGGTAAGACCTCCCTGGAAGTAAACGGCATAGGGCGGCTTGATGGGCGCGTCGGCAGAAAGCTCGATGGAGGCTCCCTGGATAAAGGCCCCGGCTGCCATGATCACATCGGAATCATAGCCCGGCATGGCCCAGGGCTCCGGCGTTACAAAGCTGTCCACCGGTGCTGCCGCCTGGATCCCCTCACAGAACCGGATCACGCCCTCGGGAGTCCCGAAGGTAATGGCCTGGATGATGTCGTGACGGCTCTCGCTTCCGTTGGGAACAACGCCAAAGCCCAGCTTCTCATACAGGTTTGCGGCAAATACTGCGCCCTTTAAGGCCCCGGCCACCACCGTGGGGGCTAAGAACAGGCCCTGGTATAAGGACTGGCTGACGCCCAGGCTGGCACCTACCTCTTTGCCCAGGCCGGGAGCCGTCAGACGGTAAGCTGCCCGCTCGATGCAGTCCTTTCTTCCCACGATATAACCGCCGATGGGAGCCAGGCCGCCGCCGGGATTTTTGATCAGAGAGCCGACGATCATATCCGCTCCCACATCTGTGGGCTCCAGGGTCTCCACAAATTCGCCGTAGCAGTTGTCCACCATGCAGATCACATCGGGCTTTATGCTCTTTATGAAGGAGATCAGCTCTCCGATCCGCGCCACGGAAAGGGTGGGACGGGTGGCGTAGCCCTTGGACCGCTGGATCTCCACCAGCTTCGTCCGCTCATTGATGGCCTTCCGGATCCCTTCAAAATCAAAGCTGCCGTCGGGAAGCAGATCCACCTGGCTGTATGTGATGCCGAACTCCTTTAAGGAGCCCACGGAATCCCGGATGCCGATAACCTCTTCCAGGGTATCGTAGGGCTTTCCCACCGGGGACAGGATCTCGTCTCCAGGTCTTAAGTTGCCCGAAAGGGCCACCGTCAGGGCATGGGTCCCGGAGATCAGCTGGGGACGCACCAGGGCGTCCTCGCCGTGAAAGGCCCTGGCGTATACCTCTTCCAGGGTATCCCGGCCCAGATCGTTATAGCCGTAGCCGGTGGTGCCTGCAAAATGGATATCGCTGACCCTGGCCTCCTGCATGGCTTTAATGACCTTCAGCTGATTATACTCCGCCACCCCGTCGATCTCCTCAAACCGCTCCTTTAAGGCAGCCTCCGTTTCTCTGGCAAATTTAAGCACTTTCTCGGAAATTCCGAGCTGTTCATACATTCCTGTAAGTTCCATGACTTTATTTTCGCTCCTTCTTCTTTCCTCCGGCCCTGCCGCCGGTTCCCGTTACTTTATGATCTTCCGTTCCTTAAGATCCCTGGTCATCCATTCCAGGATCTGATCCCGGTCAAAGGAAAACCGTTCCTGGTCCACCCAGGTCACATCCCGTTCCCGCTTAAACCAGGTCAGCTGCCGCTTGGCAAAATGCCTGGTATCCCGCTTGAGGATATAGACAGCCTCCTCCAGGCTGGTCTCCCCGGAAAGGCAGTCCAGGATCTCTTTGTAGCCCAGGCCCTGCATGGACACCAGATCCCTGGTGCAGCCCATGGCCTTCAGCCTCTCCACCTCGTCCACCAGGCCGTTTTCCAGCATCTCGTCCACCCGCCTGTCAATGCGGGAATAAAGCCTTCCCCGGTCCATATTAAGGACGTAATAGGCAAAGTTGTAGGGCGAGGTCTTCTCTCGCTCTGCGGCGTTGTGGGCGGAGATCTTTTCCCCGGTCTTTTCGTAAAACTCCAGGGCGCGGATCACCCGCTTCACATTGTTTTCATGGATGGCCTCTGCCGATTCCGGATCCCGCTCCATTAACATCTTATGGAGGACCGGCGGCCCTTCCTTCTCTGCCAGCGCCTCCAGCCTGTGCCTGTATTCCATATCGCCGTCGTTTTCCGTAAAATCGATGTCGTATAAAAGGGCCTGGATATAAAAGCCCGTCCCTCCGGCCACAATGGGGATATGGCCGTTTTCCCGGATCCTTTTCATGGCCTTTTTCGCCATATCCTGGAATACCACCACGTTGAAGGCTTCCTCCGGATCCAGCACGTCGATGAGGTAGTGGGGGATCCCGTCCATCTCCTCTTTCGTCACCTTGGCAGAGCCCACGTCCATATGGCGGTAGACCTGCATGGAATCGGCGCTGATGATCTCACCGCCGATGCGTTTGGCCAGGGCCACAGAAAGCGCCGTCTTTCCCGACGCCGTGGGCCCTGTCAGTATGATTAAAGGCTGTTTCATCACACGATCCTCTTAAATTTCTTTTCCATTTCATATTTGCTGATGGAAATGATGGTGGGCCGTCCGTGGGGACAGGCATAGGGATTTTCCAGGCCCAGCAGCTCGTCGATGAGCCTGTCCGCTTCCTGTTCTGAAAGGCGGTTGTTTCCCTTGACCGCCGCCTTACAGGACATGGAGGCGATCCGGTCGTAAACGGCCTCCGGCCCTGCGGCCCCGCTGTCCTCGGAAAGTCCGTCCAGCATTTCCATCAGAAGCTCCTTTTTGGCCAGGGAAAACAGGTTGTCCGGCACAGCCCGGACGGCGTACTCGTTCCCGCCGAAGGGCTCGATCTCAAAGCCCACCCTGGTAAAGACGTCCATGTGCTTCTTTAATAGCTCCTCCTCCTGCATGGAAAGGGTCAGGATAATGGGAGGGCTGATGAACTGGGAGGTATATTCCCTGGACTTTAAGGACCGGAACGTCTTTTCAAACAGCACCTTTTCATGGGCGGCGTGCTGGTCGATGATATACAGGCTCCCGTTATATTCCACCAGCCAGTAGGTGTCGAACACCTGTCCGATGAGCCGGTGGCGGCTCCTGGCCTTTTCTGAAAGCAGGCGGTCATCGAACATCTCCATCTGCTCTGCGGCCTGGGACGGAGGTTCTGTACGATGGACCTCCGGCTTAAGCTGCCGGGCTGACGGCTCTGCCTGGCGGGACGGTTCCCTGGCCGGACGGACTGGCTGCTCCATTGGGCGGGACGGCACCTCCGCCGGCTGGACCGGCTGCTCTGTCCCGCGGCCCTGCAACCCCGCGGCCCGGACGGACGGCTCCGTTTGCCGGACTGGCTGTTCCGAAAAGCCCGTGGGCTTTCCCTCTGGCCGCCCGGACCGTGCCGGAGCGGGGCCGGAGCCCACGGACGGCATCGCTGTCCGGCTTCCAGTCCCGGCTCTCCGGTCCCCATAGGGAGACCGTTCCTCCAGGACCCCCATGGCGGCCATCCTTTTTTTCTCAAAGGGCTCCGGAGCCCGGTGGGAGGTCTCTTTCCCGGAAGCCTCATTCCCGGCTCCGGATCTTCCCGGCTCCTTCTTCTCCTCATCCCTTCCTGTGATCTCCACCTGGGGGATCAGCTCCCGGCCGGACAGGGCCCCCTGGATCATCTGGCAGACGGTCTTATACAAAAACTCCCCGTCCTTGAACCGGAGCTCCATCTTGGAAGGATGGACGTTGACGTCGATGTATTCCGGCTCCACCGTAAAGTGCAGCATGGTAAAGGGATATTTATGCTGCATCATATAGCTCTTGTAGCCATCCTCAATGGCCTTGGCGATGAGGCCGCTTTTTATGTACCGGCCATTGATGAAATAATTTTCAAAATTCCGGTTGCCCCGGGCGATGGAGGGCTTTCCAATGAATCCAGACACCTGGAACATCTCCGTTTCCACGGAGACCGGCAGAAGCTCCGCCGTGATCTCCCGGCCATAAATGGTGTAAATAATATCCTTCAGGTTATGGTTTCCCGAGGTATGGAGCTTATTCTGGTTATTGACGATCAGACGGATGGAGATCTCCGGATGGGACAGGGCGATCTTTTCCACCAGATCCGCCACATGGGCTCCCTCCGTGGCCGCGGTCTTTAAGAACTTCCGCCGGGCCGGGGTATTGAAGAACAGGTTCCGGGAAATAAACGTAGTGCCGTCGGGCGCTCCCACCTCCTCCAGGCTCTTTTCCTGCCCTCCCTCGATCTGGTACCGGCAGCCGGTCAGGCTGTCTCCCGTCTTCGTGATCAGCTCCACCTGGGAAACAGCGGCAATGCTGGATAAGGCCTCGCCCCTGAAACCCAGGGAGGAGACTGTCAGAAGATCCTCTGCCGACCGGATCTTGCTGGTGGAATGGCGGAGGAATGCCAGCGGAAGCTCCTCACGTTTTATCCCGCAGCCATTATCGGTGATGCGGATAAAGCCGATTCCTCCCTCCCGGATCTCCGCAGTGATGGCCGTGGCCCCTGCGTCAATGGCGTTTTCCATCAGCTCCTTCACCACAGAAGCCGGCCGTTCCACCACCTCTCCGGCGGCGATCTGGTTGATGGTATTCTGATCCAGCACCTGGATCGGCATAAAGATCCCTCCCTTTCCCGGTACGGCCCCTACTGCCAGCGGTTTTTCAGCCTGGTCTGGAGCCGGTATAAGGTATTTAACGCGTCAATGGGGGTCATGGTGGAAAGCTCCAGATCCCCCAGCTCCTTTATGATATCGTCGTCCTTTACTGTATCAAAAATGGACATCTGATTTAAGTCCACCTCATCGGGCTTTGCCACGGCCTTATGCTGGACGGAGGACGCCGACATCTGGGCGATCTCCCTGGCGTGGGCCGTGATATCGGCGCTGGAAAGCTCCTCCACCAGTTCCTTGGCCCGCTGGATCACCGAATCCGGCACCCCGGCCAGCTTGGCCACCTGGATGCCGTAGCTCTTATCGGCCCCGCCCTTTACAATCTTCCGCAGGAATACAATATCGTCGCCCTGCTCCTTGACGGCGATACAGTAGTTGTTCACGCCGTTTATGGTGCCCTCCAGCTCGGTCAGCTCGTGATAGTGGGTGGCGAACAGCGTCTTGGCTCCCAGGAGCCTGGGATTGCTGATGTGCTCGATCACCGCCCATGCGATGGAAAGTCCGTCAAAGGTACTGGTCCCCCGGCCGATCTCGTCCAGGACCAGGAGGCTGTTCTTTGTGGCGTTCCTTAAGATATTGGCCACCTCCGTCATCTCCACCATAAAGGTGCTCTGGCCCGAAGCCAGGTCGTCGGAGGCTCCCACACGGGTGAAGATCCGGTCGCAGATCCCAATATTGGCCTCATCTGCCGGCACAAAGCTTCCGATCTGGGCCATGAGGACGATCAGGGCCGTCTGGCGCATATAGGTGGATTTTCCGGCCATATTGGGGCCTGTGATCACTGAGATCCGGTTCTTTCCGTTGTCCAGATACGTGTCGTTGGCCACGAACAGATCGTCCCGCATCATCTTCTCCACCACTGGGTGGCGGCCGTTCCGGATATGGATGACGCCCCGTTCATTGATCTTCGGCTTCACATAGTTGTTCCGCATGGCCACCGCAGACAGGGCGGTGAACACGTCGGCTCCGGCAATGGCCTTGGCAGTGCCCTGGATCCGGACCACCTCTCCGGCGATCTGGTCCCGGACGCCGCAGAACAGCTCATATTCCAGGGTGTAAAGCCGGTCCTCGGCCCCCATGATCACGTCCTCCAGCTCCTTTAACCGGTCGGTGGTGTACCGCTCGGCGTTGGTCAGGGTCTGCTTCCGGATGAAATAATCCGGCACCAGCTCCTTAAAGGAATTGGTCACCTCAAAATAATAGCCGAACACCTTGTTGAACTTGATCTTCAGATTCCTGATCCCTGTTTTTTCCCGTTCCTGGGACTCCAATTCTGCCAGCCATGCCTTCCCCTCGGTCTTGGCCTTCCGGTACTGGTCTGCCTCTTCGCTGTACCCGTCCTTAATGATCCCGCCTTCCCGCACCGTAATGGGCGGCTCCTCCACAATGGCCCGGTCCACCAGGTCATAAAGATCCTCCAGGGGATCCAGCTCCTCATGGATCTCCTTTAAAAGGTCACAGGAAAACTCATTTAACAGGCGCTTGATGTGCGGCAGCATGGACAGGGAGGTCTTAAACGCCAGAAGATCCCTGGGGTTGGCAGTCTTATAGCTGATACGGCCCAGGAGCCGCTCCAGATCGTAGACGGAATTTAAGTATTCCCGGATCTCCTCCCTGGAGATAAAGTTCATGTTCAGCTCCTCCACCGCAGCCTGGCGCTTCTCGATCTCTGCCTTCCGGACCAGCGGCTGCTCGATAAAGGACCTGAGCATCCTGGCTCCCATGGCCGTTCTGGTCCGGTCCAGGACCCAGAGAAGGGATCCCCGTTTCTGCTTTTCCCGCAGCGTCTCCACCAGTTCCAGATTCCTCCGGGTGGAGGTATCGATCATCATAAACTGGCCGGAGGTATAAGGCGTGAGCTTCGTAAGCTGGGACAGATCGTTTTTCTGTGTCTCATAAAGATACTGGAGCACACAGCCGGACGCGATCATACCGTTTTCATAATCTCCCAGGCCCAGCCCCTCCAGGCTTAAGACCTTAAAATGCTCCTTTAGTACCTTCCGGCAGACGTCGTCAGAAAAGAACCGGCTGTCCAGGGACGAGACTGCCATCTGATACCTGTCCCTTAGCTCCTCCACGTTGAGGCCGGACATATAAAGGGCCTCGTTGCAGATCAGCTCTGACGGCGAAAACTTATTGATCTCGTCCAGGAGCGCCCGCTCGGAGCCTGTCTCCGTAACAAAAAAATCGCCGGTCGTAATATCGACCGTCGCTATCCCATAGTTATTTCCCGTATAAACAACGGCCATCAGGTAGTTGTTCTTTGTTTCATCCAGTGCCTGGTCGCTTAAGATGGTGCCAGGAGTCACCACCCGGATGACCTCCCGCTTCACAAGCCCCTTCGCCTGCTTCGGATCCTCCATCTGCTCGGCAATGGCCACCTTGTAGCCCTTCTGTACCAGGCGGTTTAAGTACGTCTCCACGGCATGGTGGGGGACGCCGCACATGGGCGCCCGCTCCTCCAGGCCGCAGTCTTTTCCTGTCAGTGTCAGTTCCAGCTCCCGGGACACGGTCCTGGCGTCCTCAAAGAACATTTCGTAAAAATCCCCGAGACGGTAAAACAGGATGCAGTCGGGATATTCCTTTTTCGTCTCCAGGTAATGGGTCATCATTGGTGATAATTGTGCCACTTTCTTACCTCTTATCTCTTTGTTCCCATGAAGTAAAAGCCCCTGGCCTCATCCAGAGACACGTCCACGATCTGTCCGATCAGGGAAGCGTCTCCCTGGAAGTGGACCACCGTGTTGTTGGAAAGACGGCCGGTAACATAGCCCGGTTCATGGGTATCCATTTCCTCCACAAGCACCTTCCGGATCGTTCCCTCATCCCGCTTCACCACCTGGGCGGCAATGTCCTGGACCTCCTTTAAAAGCCGGTCAAACCGGTCCTTCACCACGTCCTCCGGGACCTGGTCCTCCATGGCCGCTGCCGGTGTCCCGGTCCGTTTGGAGTAAATGAACGTAAAGGCACTGTCGTAGCGCACCCGTCTCACCACATCCAGGGTCTCCTGGAAATCCTCCTCAGTCTCTCCCGGGAAGCCCACGATGATATCTGTGGTCAGGGAGATATCCGGCACGGCAGCCCTAAGCTTATCCACCAGCTCCAGGTACTGCTCCTTGGTATATTTCCGGTTCATCTGCTTTAAGATCCGGCTGCTGCCCGACTGGACGGGAAGATGAAGATGTTTACAGATCTTTCTGGAATTTTTCATCACTTCAATCAGTTCATCCGAAAGATCCTTGGGATGGGAAGTCATGAACCGGATCCGCTCCAGTCCGTCGATCTGCTCCACCCGCCGCAGAAGCTCCGCAAAGGTGATGGGCTCCTCCAATGTCTTTCCATAGGAATTGACGTTCTGCCCTAAAAGCATCACCTCCACCACGCCGTCTGCCACCAGGCCTTCGATCTCGTGGATGATGTCCTCCGGATTCCGGCTGCGCTCCCGGCCCCGCACATAGGGAACGATACAGTAGCTGCAGAAATTGTTGCAGCCGAACATGATGTTCACTCCGGATTTGAAGGGATACTTCCGCTCCACCGGCAGGTCCTCCACGATAGCGTCGGTGCCCTCCCAGATGTCCACCACCATCTTTTTTTCTGTCAGGCGGCGAAAGATCAGCTCCGCCAGCCTGAAAATATTGTGGGTCCCGAAAATAATATCCACATGGCGGTAGCTCTTCCTTATCTTCTCCACCACCTGGGGCTCCTGCATCATGCAGCCGCAGAGGGCAATGAGCATATCCGGATTTTTTCTTTTCAGACCGCCCAGATAGCCCAGACGGCCGTAAACCTTCAGATTGGCATTTTCTCTTACGGTACACGTATTATAAAGCACAAAATCAGAATTTTCATCCGCTCCCTGGACAAAGCCGGCTTCCTCCAGGATGCCTAAGAGCTTTTCCGAATCCCTGGCGTTCATCTGGCAGCCGAAGGTCTGTATGAAGGCTGTGGGGCGGCGTCCCTTTTTCTGTTCAAATTCCCGGACCCAGCCCTGGCATTTTGCCATAAAATAATACTGGCGGGCAGGCTCCTCTGCGGGAGGCTCTCCGGCTATATCAATTTTATTTAGGTGAATTTCGTTATACATTTCTCTTGACTTTTTTCCCTTTCTAGCATACAATACATAAAAAGAAGCGGGTTTTTTACCGTACAGCTTTATGGCTCAAGCGGGGTGCTCGTTTCTTTTTTTATGTTTATAATATCATATAAATACAATTTTCTATTTTCAGAATGTCTTATGACCAGCTCTGCATGAAATACATTATACCGCAAAACATCATTATTTTCATCAAAAATCGGAATTGCAAATCTGGAATCATATCGATACCAGCCGTATTTCGCATTTTTATTATGTTTCCTTTCCAGATTTTCCTGAAAGCGTCTATTCTCCGCAATTTCTATCATCTCTGGAATTCCCTGCGCGGCATTTGCTTTCGCCTTTGCCAATGCTCCTTTTAATTTTGCAGTATAATTTGAACCGGAATATTCATCAGGCAAATCACTGCCAATATAGATAATTTCTTTACTTCCTGCAATCTCTATGAATTCACCAACATATTGTTTTAAATACTGCTCAACTTCATCCCAATCTATATTTCGTTTTCCTTTAAATCGAATGTCATTCACAATAACGATCTGATTCCCTTTTACATCTTTGATAACACTTATGTTTCTTTCCATAATCCTCCCTTGTATCCTGTCTTACAATAGCATTTCAGAATCCTGTTTCCTCACATGTTCTGACAGCTGAAGGTCTGCATAAGGGCCGTAGGGCGGCATCCGGCTTTCTGCTCCATATAAAAACAAAAGCCGGACGTTCCCATATTATATATCAATGTACATGCAAAAGCAAACAGAAAAATCCCGTCCCGGCTATTTCCGGATCTGTCCGTTTCCGTAAATGATATATTTGGTGGAGGTCAGGGCCAGAAGTCCCATGGGTCCTCTGGCATGAAGCTTCTGGGTGCTGATGCCGATCTCTGCCCCAAAGCCGAACTCAAAGCCGTCGGTGAACCTGGTGGAGGCGTTCACATAGACCGCCGCCGCATCCACCTGGTCCAGGAACCTCTGGGCGTTTTCATAGCTCTCTGTCACTATGGTCTCCGAGTGGCCGGTGTTGTAGCGGTTGATATGGCGGATGGCCTCATCCACAGAATCCACGATCTTACAGGAAAGGATATAATCCAGGTATTCCTTTCCCCAGTCCTCCTCCGAAGCCGCCGCAAATTCCGGGACCACGGCCCGGGAGGCCTCGTCTCCCCGGATCTCCACCTGTTTTTCCTCCAGCTTCTCCTTTAAACGCGGGAGGAAGCGTTCTGCCGCGTCCCTGTGGACCAGCAGGGATTCACAGGCGTTGCAGACGCCGATGCGCTGGGTCTTAGCATTGAACACAATATCCAGGGCCATATCCAGGTCTGCGGACTCATCCACATATACATGGCAGTTTCCCGTTCCTGTCTCGATCACAGGCACTGTGCTGTTTTCCACCACGCTCCGGATCAGCCCCGCTCCTCCTCTGGGGATCAGCACATCCAGGTATCCGTTGAGGCGCATGAATCCTGTGGCCGTCTCCCGGCTGGTATCGGTGATGAGCTGGACAGAGTCCTCGGGGATCCCGCATTTTTTCAGTCCGTCCCGGATACAGGAGACCATGGCACGGTTGGAATTTATGGCGTCGCTGCCTCCCCTTAAGATCACGGCGTTCCCTGTCTTAAAACACAGGGCAAAGGCGTCGGCCGTCACATTGGGCCTGGCCTCGTAAATGATCCCCACAACGCCCAGAGGCACCCTCTTCTGGCCGATGAGAAGGCCGTTGGGCCGTTTTTTCATAGAAAGGACCTGGCCGATGGGATCCTCCAGATCTATGACCTGGGCCATGCCCGTGACGATCCCTTCGATGCGCTCCGGGGTGAGCAGCAGCCGGTCCAAAAGCCCCTGGGCCATGCCCTTTTCCCTGGCAAGACGAAGGTCCTCTTCATTGGCCCTTAAGATCTCCTCCCGGCGTCCTGAAAGCTCTGAGGCCGCCGCCCGGAGGCCTTCGTTCTTTCTCTGGGAGTCCATGGTCCCAAGTATGTATGAAGCGTCCTTTGCTCTCTGTCCGATCTCTTTTAAATCCATCATTTTTTCCTCGCTTTCCCTGCTGTCCGTTATTTCCCTCTGTGACGTCCGGAAAAAAAGATCTGCTCCGGCGTTATGACCATATCCACCGGCCGGTCGTGCTCTTCGCCCGGAAGCGTTTCCACCATCTGGAAGCCATAGGCCAGGGCCAAGGTCTCATGGTCCGGCTCCCGTTCCAGGAAGCAGTCATAATAGCCGCCTCCCTTTCCCAGCCGCCTTCCGTCCGGCGTAAAGGCCATGCCCGGCACCAGCACAGGCGCTGTTCTCCAGTCTGCCTTCGGACAATGCCCGCCAGGCTCCAGAATATGGAAGGCACCTTCTTCCAGATCGTCCATGGACCGGATCTCAAAAAAAACCATCCACGGGCCTTTTTCCTGGCTGTTCTTCCCATCCATGACGACTCTGGGCAGGGCTACCCGCTTTCCCTCTCTTAAAAGTTTCTCCAGAAGCTTCCGGGTCCCTGTTTCCCAGGAAAGGGCCATATAGCCAAGGATCCGGTCCGCCCCGGAGATCTCCGGCCGGGAAAGGACACGGCGGCAGACCTCCCTGTCCCAGGCCGTCTTTTCCTCCGCAGATACAGCCTTTAAAAGGCCGCGCATCTGTTTTCTCAGATCAGCTTTCTGTGTGTCCCACATTTCCATACTTCTTTCCAAGATCTGTGATGGTCCCGTCCTTTTCCTTGATGGAGATATTATTTAAGCTTCCCCTTAAATTCCTCCGGACTGCCTCGATGTATTCCTTTCTGAGGGCTGCCTGCTCGTTCTTTTCTTCCTCTGTCAGTCCCACAGACTGGGATTTATGGTAAAGGGCATTGATTCTGTCGATCTTTTCTGCATCCATTCTGTTTTTCTCCTTCTATGATTGAATCCGTCCTGGGGCGGTCCTTCCTGTGATCCGGTCCCGCCTGCGGGCTCTGTTCTGGTGTTATGGGTGTACGCTCTCGATATAATCAAGGAGCGTGAAATCCGGACTCCTGTGGGCCGTGAACAGGGTCCCCACTTCCCTTCCCTCCAGGATATCCCAGATCACTCCCACATCATCTCCGTTGGCAATGACCATGTCTGTGCCGCTGCCGGCGGCGATCTTTGCCGCGTAGAGCTTTGCCGCCATGCCGCCGGTGCCCACATCACTTCCGGACGTGGATTTTCCCATGGACATGAGCGCGTCGGAAAGCTCGTCCACCTGGCTGATGAATTCCGCATCCGGATTCATCTTCGGATCATCGGAATAAAGGCCGTCGATATCTGAAAGAAGGACCAGAAGATCTGCGCCGATGAGGGCAGAAACAATGGCAGAAAGCCGGTCATTATCGCCAAATTTGATCTCATAAGTGGAAACCGTGTCGTTTTCATTGACCACCGGCACAGTTCCCAGCTTTAAAAGCTGGTCGAAGGTATTCCTGGCGTTTTCCCTGGAGGTATTGTCCACGATGGTATTCTTTGTCATAAGGACCTGGGCCGCCGTCTGGTTATACTCAGAAAAGATCTTCTGGTATACCATCATGAGCCTGGCCTGGCCCACAGCCGCATAGGCCTGCTTTTCCGCCACCGTCTGCGGCTTCTGGCAGCCCAGGGCCTGACGGCCCGCTGCAATGGCTCCCGAGGACACCAGGACCACCTCTTTTCCCATGCCCCTCAAGTCGCTGATGACCCGGATCAGCCGCTCGATCTTAACAAGGTTCACGTCCCCGGTCTCTGGATGGGTCAGGGAGGAGGAGCCGATCTTTATGACGATCCTCTTTTTATTTTTCAGTTCTTCTCTTGCTGTCTTTTTCATGTTTCATCTCTCCAATCCCAGGATTTTCTGTAACCAGCCTCATATCCTTTTCCTGCTTATGCCGGGCAGTACCGGCGGATGATCTCTTCTGCCACCTTAAGGCCGTCCATGGCTGCCGACGTGATCCCTCCGGCGTACCCGGCCCCTTCTCCGCATGGGTAAAGCCCCTTGACGCTGCTCTCCAGGTTCTCGTCCCTTATGATCTTTAAGGGCGAGGAGGTGCGGCTTTCGATCCCCGCAAGAAGCGCATCGGACCGGTCAAAGCCCCGGATCTTTTTTCCGAACTGCTCCATTCCCTCTATAAATGCTGTATTGAGCGCCTCCGGCATCAGTTCCCGGAGATTGGAAAGGGCATAGCCGCCGCAGAACTGGGGCGCCACGTCTCCCAGGGCCTCCGATCTCCGGTCCTCCTTAAAGTCTCCATAAAGCTGCACCGGGATCCTTCCATTCCCCAGTAAAAACGCCTTTTCCTCCAGCCTCCGCTGGAACTCCACTCCGCCCAGGGCGCCGGGAACCGGGAAGTCCCCAGGAGTCACAGAAACGATGATGGCGCTGTTGGCGTTCTCTCCGTCCCGCCGGAAGTTGCTCATACCGTTGACGGCCAGTCTTCCCTTTTCCGATGAGGCATTGACCACATAGCCGCCGGGACACATACAGAAGGAATAGACCCCGCGGCCGCTTTTTGTGCTGGCCGTCACCTTATAGGGAGCGGCTCCCAGCTCTCCCGCATCCTCCCTGCCGTATTGGGAGAGATTGATCATTTTCTGGGGATGCTGGACCCTTAGGCCCACGGCAAAGGCCTTGGGCTCCATAAGGACCTTCTGCTCCCACAGGGAGGAAAATAGCGCCCTGGCGCTGTGGCCCACAGCCAGCACCACCGTCCGGCTTTGGATCCTTTCCCCTCCGGCCAGAAGGACGCCTCCGGTCCTTCCGTCTTCCATCAGGACCTGCTCCACCCGGCAGCCAAACCGCACCTCTCCTCCGGCGTCCTGGATCCGTTTCCGGATATTTTTCACCACCTCCCGGAGAACATCAGTCCCGATATGGGGGCGGCTGTCATACAGGATGGAACCGTCCGCCCCGGCCTCCACGAAGGTCTCCAGGACCTTTCCGTTCCTTCCGAACACATCCTTTACCAGCGTGTTCAGCTTTCCGTCAGAAAAGGTCCCGGCGCCGCCTTCCCCGAACTGGACGTTTGAGTGGAGGTCCAGGCTGTCATCCCCGTTCCTCCAGAACGCCTCCACCTTCTCTGCCCGCACCTCCACCGGATCTCCCTGCTCTAAAAGAAGAGGAGCAAAGCCATTCTCCGCCAGGGCCAGGGCCGCAAAAAGCCCTGCCGGACCGGCTCCGATGATCACCGGACGGTCCTTTAAGACTTCCTTTCCATGGGCCGGATACCGGTACCGGGCTTCTGTTTCTATCTGGATGTTGCGGCTGTCCGCCTTTTTCACAGCCGTCTCTTCCTTTTTCTTTTCCGCAAGCTTTACATCCACGATGTAGCTGTACAGGATCCTGTCCTTTTTCCGGGCGTCGATGGAGCGGCGCACCACATCCACCCTCCGGATGGAGGTCTCCGGCACCTTTAAAAGCCTGGCCGCCTTTTTCTTAATGGCCCCCGGGCCATGGCCCACCTCCAGGGCCAGCTGATTGATTCGGATCATATGTAATTACTCCTTACCTGTGGCGCTGGCTCCGGCCGCATAGCCGCTGGACCAGGCCCACTGCAGATTATAGCCGCCGCAGATCCCGTCCACATCCAGGATCTCACCGGCAAAATAAAGTCCCGGCACCAGCCTGGATTCCATTGTGCAGGGATCCACATCCTTTACACGGACTCCGCCCATGCATACCTGGGCCTTATCGAAGGAATTGGCTGCCGTCACCTCCACCACTGTGCGCTTTATAAGCTCCGCCGCCGCCAGGAGCTTTTTATCTGAAAGCCTTCCAGTCATTTCCTCTCCCCTGATCCCGGCAGCCTTTAAAAACAGGGCCGCCAGCTTTTTATGAAAGATGCCGTTTAAAAAGCCCTCTGCCTTCCGGTCTGACAGATACATTCTCTGCTCCTTTAAAAGTAAGAAAAGCTCTTCATCCTTCAGGGATGGGAAAAAGTCCAGGACTGCAAGCACCCGCTTCTTCCGGTCCAGGGCCTCGGAGGCATACCGGCTCACCTGGAACACCGGGATCCCGGAGATCCCGTAATCCGTAAGCTGCAGCTCCCCCCGGTCGGAGGCCAGAAGATCTCCCAGCTCCCCATGCTTCCCGGCCGTATAAAGGCTTACCTCTGCCTCCGTGCGGACGCCGGCAATGGATCTGAAAAAATCCCCCCGGCATTTCAGCTGTACCAGAGCCGGAAGGGGCTTTACGATCTTGTGGCCCAGGGAAGCTGCCAGATCATAGCCGCTGCCGTCGGAGCCTGTGGACGGAGCCGCCTTGGAGCCTGCCGCCAGGATCAGGAAATCTCCCCGGAAAGCACCGCAGGAGGTCCGGACGCAGAAGCCTGTCCCGTCCCTCTCCACTGTTTCCGGTCTGCATTCCGTCACGATCCGGATCTCCAGGCTCTCTGCCTTTTCCCTCAAAGCGTCCAGCACCGTCTGGGCCTGGCCGGAGGCCGGGTAGACATACCCATTCCGGTCTGTGACCACCACGCCCAGACGGCGGAAAAAGGAGACCGTGTCTGCCGCAGAAAACCGTCCGATGGCCGTCATGGGGAAATCCGCGGTCCCGCAGCGGTAGCAGTCCGGTCTCATATCCAGGTTGGTCAGATTGCACTTTCCGTTTCCTGTGGAAAGGATCTTCTTTCCCACCCGGGGCATATGCTCCAGGATCGTCACCCCTGCACCGTTTTCTGCCGCCGTAATGGCCGCCATAAGTCCGGCGGCTCCGCCGCCGATGATGATCCCTTCTGGTCGTCCCATAGCTTCCTCCTTGCATGCCATTGCTGTAAAAATGTTATTCCTAGTATATCCACCCGGCGTTTAAATTGCAAGTCTTAACTGGTGTAAGATTCCAGATAGCTGAAAATTTCCGCCATGGTGGGAAACCAGATCCCCTCCATGAGCCTTTCCTGTTCCACCGGCGGAAAATCCGCAAGGGGCATATGGGTGAAAAGATTCACCGTTGCCAGGCTGTCGTCATAAACAATGAGATACCCCTCCTCCGCCACCAGGCAGAAGCTGTCCTTTACAGGCTCCGGCTCCACTGCCTCCTGGTTCAGCACCAGGTGGGCCATCTCCTCCTCTCCGCTGCCTTCCGCCAGGGCCGGCTGTTCCACGGATTCGGTCATCTGCACCTCTGCCGCCTGCTGTCTGGGCGGATCAATGGTAAGGACAAACAGGGACACCAGGCAGCCTGCCGTCAGCACCAAAAAGAAAAGAAAGCAGGATACATATTTTTTCATTGGAAATCACTCCTTCTGAAAACAGTATCTGCTTTCTTTCCCTGTTTTAAACAGCTTTTACGGATTTTCTGCCAAAGTTTGGCCTACATGAGCCGCAGCTTCCGGAACATCTGCAAAAGCCTGGTCCCGCCGGGCATCTGGTGCAGCTCGTCCTCGTCCAGGCAGCCAAGCTTCACCAGAAGGACTCCGTAGACCGCCACGGCAGCAGCCACGGCCCCCAGGGTGCAGACTGCGTTGCTCTGGATCCCCAGGTGTATGAGCTTATAGACGCCCACTGCTGCCGCACCCATGACCGCCGAAGCCGCAGCCGGCAGGAGGATGGTCTTTTTCACCTCCTGGCGGTAGCCCAGGATCTTCCGTATGGATCTGTGGTTTAAAAAGCACATGATCACTGCAAACAGGATATTGGCAAATACCATGGAGAAGATCCCCATATGGAACACCAGGACCATGACCTCCATGGCCGCCAGATGCAGGACCAGGGCAGTCAGGGCATGGACGATGGGCAGCCGCATCCGGTCGATGCCCTGTAAAATGGCATTGGTCACCGTGGACACAGAATAAAAGACCACAGCAATGGACCCGTACAGGGTCATCTGGACTGCCAGGTCATTATCGCCCGAGAATAAAAGGTTATTCACCGGCCCCGCCAGGACCGTAAGGCCCACGGCGGACGGAATGGCGATCAGGAGGGAAAACCGGATCGCAGCGGCCACCTTCTTTTTCACCATGCGCCGGTCCCCGGTGGCCACAGCCCGGGACACCGACGGGATCAGCGACGAGGACAGGGCATTGGAGACAGCCATGGGAACGTTGATCAGAAGATGGTATTTTCCCGTGTACACGCCCCACTGGGAGATAAACTCCTCCTCCATGCCCAGGCTCTTGAAATTATAGGCCAGGAGACCGTTGTCCAGGACGCTGTTGACATTATAAATGGCAGAGCTCACCACCACCGGGACCACTGTAAAAAATAAGATCTTAGTAATGGTCCCATAACTCTCCAGGGAGCCGGACCGGTCCCTGCGTACCTTCTTCCGGATGGTCCTCTGGTAAGCGGCAAACAGAAGCAGCAGGAACACCAGGGCCGTAAAAGCGCCTGCGCCTGTTCCGATAGTGCCTCCGGCAGCGCCCCAGGAATTGGAATAGCCGGAGCCGGACTCCCCCCTTAAGATCTCTACCTTTATGGCCTGGTTAAACAGCCAGCTTCCGGCGGCCACGCTGACAATGGCGTTTACGATCTGCTCAAAGACCTGGGACAGGGCCGTGGGAACCATGGTCCCCTGGCCCTGGTAATAGCCTCTGAACACGCCCAGATACGCCATGATCCAGACAGTGGGAGCCAGGGTCTTTAACGCAAAGGCCGCATAGGGCATAAAAAAAACTTCTCTTGCAAAGAAGTCGGCTCCGAACCAGATAACGGCCGCTGCCAGGGCTCCCACCACCGTGGCGTAGACCAGGGCTGCCCGCAGGATCCGGACAGAATTCCGGTACTGCTTCCTGGCCAGCCGGACGGATACCATCTTGGATACGGCCAGAGGAAGGCTGTAAGAGGACAGGAGCAGGGCAATGTTATACACGTTAAACGCAGTCCCGTAATAGCCCATTCCCTCGTCGCCAATGATGTTTATCATGGGGATCCGGTAGGCGATGCCGATGATCCTCACCACAATGGAGGCGATGGCCAGGATGCTGCCCTGGACCACAAAATTGGATTCTCCCCCCGTTTTCTCCGGCCGGGAGCCGGCCTTTTTCCGGCTGGCTCCCCGCTCTCTCATTTCTTTACTTTCCATAAATCTCAGCCTTATCATACCGGTCTGCACCAATGATGCAGATCCAGGTCTTTCCCTTGTTTAATGTGATCTCATTGCCGTCCAGGTCATAATACCGGGTCACACCAAATTCCCCGTCCTTTTTCCAGGTGATCTTCTGGTATTTCCCGTTGGTGAAATAGTATCCCTCACGGCCCTTATGTACATTGATATTCAGATAGGGAGTAGAGGCATAGTGGCCCCATTCCACATACTGGAAGATAATGTTTTTAACGGCAATGAGTCCCTCGTTTCCTTTATGATGGCTCCCATACTGGAACCGGTGGTACAGGCCGTCCGACTCCTGGTACTCAAACCAGGGCTTGTTCATGGGATAGCCGGGAACCACCTTGAATGCGTCGTCACTGTCCGGAACGATCTGCTCCTTTCCCCTGGCAAACTGGAAATGGCCCTCATAGGAATCCCCGTAGCCAGTGCGGTAGCCCAGCTTTTCAATGGCCTTATTGACCCGCTCTCCGCTGGTATAGGCGTTATGAGGCGCTTTCCGGTCCTTGGTACGGTAATAGGCCGTACCGCCGATGCCGTCCAGGCCATTGATATTGTCCACATTGTTCAGATATTTCTTTGCAAAGGTGCTCTGGCCGTAGTGGGCAAAAATAGCGTCGTACTCTCTGGCAAAATAGGTATAGCAGGTGCGGGCGCTCCGGACCGACCCGATCCGCTCCAGGCCGTCATAGTCCTCGATCAGGGCCATATAGCGGTTCATTTCCCCCTCCACCGGCACCTCATAGACCACTCCGGCCCGGTTGATGCCGTACTGGGGCAGGGACTCCTTATCGTTGCTCATCATCACCGCCAGAGGACGGCGGTTTCCGATGGCCACATCCACCATTTCCCCGGTGAGATAGCTCCGGATCTTTCCATCCACCTCAACGCGCTCCACCGGCTCCTCTGGTTCTGTCTCCGGCGGCTCCGTTTCCGGCTCAGTCTCCAGGACCACCACCCGGGTAGGTTCAGCCTCTGTCTCTGCCGCCGTGGTCACCGCTGCCTCCTCATATTTCTTTCCGCACCCGGAAAGAGTGGCCGCAAGAACGGCTGCCGCCAGCACCATGATCCCCTTTCTGCCATGCCTTCTCATCTCCTGTAACCCCTCCGTTCCAGAATCTCCCTCTGTTTTTCTTCCATATCCAGCCGTTCCTCATCCTCCATATGGTCATAGCCGCTTAAATGGAGCATGCTGTGGGCCACTAAAAAGGCCAGCTCCCTGGTCTCCGAATGGCCGAATTTTTCCGCCTGTTCCTTTACCTTTTCCACAGAGATCACGATATCCCCCAGCATCAGCTCTCCCGTATCCGGATTGAAATACTCCTCCGGTGTCTCCTCCAGCCCGTCAAAATCTCCTGGTGTCTCAAAGTCGCACATAGGAAAAGAAAGTACGTCTGTGGGACGGTCGATGCCCCGCATGTCCAGGTTGATCTGATGGATCCCCTCATTGTCCGTCAGGACCACGTTTACCTCCGCGTCGTAAGGGCACTCCACGTAGTCCAGGGCTTCCTCCACCACATTGCGGATGATCTCCTCATAAGGAACTTCCAGCCTCTCTTCGGCCTCATACTCGATGGTTACTGTCATTTCTTCCGTCCCTTCCGGCCTGGCGGTCCGGCTTTTTTGCGCCTTTGCCGCGGGCCTCATATTCATCATATGCTTTTACGATCTTCTGTACCAGCGGATGGCGCACCACGTCGTCGCTGGTGAAGTAGCAGATCCCGATATCGTCGATGTTCTTTAAGATCTTAAGAGCCGTATCCAGGCCTGAGACCGTTCCATAGGGAAGGTCCTTCTGGGACTGGTCGCCGGTGATGATGACCTTGGAGCCGAAGCCGATACGGGTCAGGAACATCTTCATCTGGGCCTGGGTGGTATTCTGGGCCTCGTCCAGGATGATGAACGCATTGTCCAGGGTGCGTCCCCTCATATAAGCCAGGGGAGCCACCTCGATCAGTCCCTTTTCCGCGTTGTGCAGATAGGACTCGGCGCCCATGATCTGATACAGGGCGTCGTACAGGGGCCGCAGATACGGATCGATCTTGCTCTGCAAGTCTCCCGGCAGGAAGCCCAGCTTCTCTCCGGCCTCGATGGCGGGCCTGGTAAGGATGATCCGGTTCACCTCTCCGTTCTTAAATGCCTGGATGGCCATGGACATGCCCAGATACGTTTTTCCCGTTCCCGCCGGGCCCACGCCGAACACGATCATCTTTTTCCGGATCAGGTCGATATACTGCTTCTGTCCCAGGGTCTTGGGCTTTACAGGCTTCCCGTTGATGGTGCGGCAGATGATATCCTTATCGATCTCCAAAAGGGCTTCATCCTTCCCCTCAAAGGAAAGGGCCAGGGCATAATCCACATTCTGCTCTCCCACCTCTTCTCCCCGTTTTGAAAGCTCGATGAGGGTGGAAAACACGCTTTTGGCCTTCTTCACCGCGTGGTCCGGGCCAATAATCTTGATCTCCCCGTCCCTGGCGATCATGGACACATGGAGCGTCCTTTCAATCTTTTTTAAGTAGCAGTCGAACTGTCCGCAGACCTTCCGCTCATGTTCCGCGGGAACGTCTATGATTGTCTCAATTAAACTCATTTACTGTCTGATTCTCCTCATGTTTTTCCGGTATGGGGACGGGCCCCGCAATGTCCTCGATCACGGTTACTGTCCCCTGGATCTTCCAGCCGGATTCACCTTTTTCTATTTTACCATCATTTGCAAGGATTTGTATACCTTTTTCCTGTAATTTTTCCATATATTCCTCCATATACCGGTCTTTTTCGGCAGAAACCTCCTCTTTTGTATAAGCCCGCTCATAGGGAACGTATTCCAGAGCCGTCACGAGCCCTCCGTATACCGGCAGACAGAAGTCCTCAAAAAGCCTAAGCTGCCTCTCCTCCATAAAAAATTCCCAGGAAGCATCCCCGTAGGCCGGCATCAGGAAATAAAAGGTCCTGCCAAAGATACTGAAAAATGCCCCGCGCCTGACCCTCCCCGTCCGGCTCTTTACCTCATAGGTAAGGGGAAGCTTCTTTTCCGTCTCATATACAGTCCTTGCATAGACCTCCGCGTCTGCCCGGATCTCATGGGAGCTGACCAGGTTCTCTGAATCATCGTAAATGGGGATCGTCCCGGCCACCAGAAGATCCCCGGCGGCCACCGGATCCCCGGCCCTCACCTTGAGAAGGCCGTTCCGGACCACGCACCGCTCGATAACGCCGTCCTTTTCAGCCGTCAGATCGCAGGGCGTCCGGTCTGGCTCCACAGGCGACAGCATGGCCTCGTTCTCCTTGATCCGCACTGTGAGCCTGGTCCCTTTGATCTCTGCCGATACCCAGGTGATCTCTGCAAACTGGTTTCTCAGGCTCTCCTCAAGTTCTTCACAGGAGACTGCGGATTTTCTCATGCCGCAGGCCACTGGCAGCGTCTCCATATAGTGCAGGAGCGTCTGGTCCGTGAACCTTAAGTTTCCCTCAAAGGAAATGTCCCATATAAAAAAGGACAGGCCGTACAGCAAAAGGAAGAAGCAGATGAATCCGGCAGCCAGTGGCTTCCGCTTTCTGTTCCGGAAAAGAAAAAAGGGAAGTCCGTACTTTTTCCTTAAAAAAAGGCGAACGCCGGCCTTTCTTGCCGCCGGCTTCATTTTTTTATAATCCTCGCCTGTGGTCCAGAACAGGACGTGTCCGTCCCGGTCTGTCCCGATCCCTGTTACAAAAAGCTCCCGGCGGGCCGCAATGTTAAAAAAACGCTCCCGGCCAAGACCTGTGATCTCCGCCTGCACCCCGCCCTTAAAAAAAAGACGCCTCTTTTCCCTCAAAGTCCGTCACCTCTCATCAAAGCCGATGGCATCTATATTCCCTGTGATCTCCATCTCATCCTTATCATAATAGCGGATCCGAAGGTTCCTTCCGTCGATGGAAAGCCTGTATTTTCCAGCCTGGATCTTTAAATATGTATCTGAGTATACCAGGATGCTCCTGTAATTCTCGATCCGGACCATGGACCGCCCCACAAAGGTCAGGATCGTCTCTCCCCGGCTGGCGTCCAGCGGAAGCCCCAGGGACTCTGCCAGCCCGTTCATTCCGTCTCGTTTCCTTTTCAAATCCTGTCCCCGCCTTTGGTGGATTCATGCTACTATATGCAGTTCCGGACAAAAAAAGAAGATATCCCTGTTACGGAATATCTTCTTCATTACGCGTTTCATTCAATGATTAGTTGTATTTACGCTTTCTTGCCGCTTCAGACTTTTTCTTACGTCTTACGCTGGGCTTTTCATAATGCTCTCTTTTACGGATCTCCTGCTGAATACCAGCCTTTGCGCAGTTTCTTTTGAATCTGCGTAAAGCGCTGTCCAGGCTCTCGTTATCTTTAACGATTACGTTTGACATAGCTCACACCTAACCTCCCTCCAGTTGTGTAATTGTGCATAATACAACTGTTTGGGTATTTTTTAGCACTGGTATGATTATATCATAAATTACACATTCGTCAATAGATTTTTTTGGAATTATGAAAAATTTGTAAAAAACTGGCTGATGCCGGGTTATCTTACCTGGGATTCCACCGTTTCGGCCACCTTTGCCAGGGCCTCGTCCACGCCTGCGGGGTTCTTACCGCCGGCCTGGGCCATATTGGGACGGCCGCCGCCGCCTCCGCCCACCAGACCAGCAATGGCCTTGATGAGGTTTCCGGCATGGGCTCCCGCCTTCTGGGCTCCGTCTGTGGCTGTGGCCATCAGGTTCACCTTGCCGTCCAGGACGGAAGCGATGACGATGACGCCCTCGCCCAGCTTTTCCCGTTTTCCGTCGTAGTACTAGGAAAGTTCCGTCGTTTTCTTCTCGTCATTTTTTTATCTCTTTTCCTGCATCTCGATTTTTCCTTTATTTACAGCAAATTTTCAATGCCCTTTTGGGGCTTTTTTTATTGAAAAAATTTTTTTGATATGTTATAATAATAGTACTCTATAGCACTTTGTTCGGAGGTCGGTTATGGCATACTATTTAAGAAAAGAGAACAAGAAAAAAGGTACCTATTTGCAGATGTATGAATCCCACTGGGATAAAGAAAAGAAACAGCCGCGTTCAAAAAGTGTCATGGCTTTTGGCTATGTGCACGAGCTCGTCTCTGATGAGATCCCCGATCCTGTCGCTTACTACACAGACTTTGTTGCAGAAAAAAACAAAGAACGTGCCGCCGCATTCACAGAGGAAACCCGCCCGCGTGCCTTTGTTGCCCCTGTGGAATATAACCTGGGACAGTTTCTTCTTTATACGCTTTTAGAAGAACTCAACATCAGGGAAGTAATAGACATCCTGGCTGCTCAAATGCGCTTTCAGTTCCGCATATATGATATGATTGCACAGCTTATTTTTTCCAGGATCATCTATCCATGCTCAAAATCCAAAACGGTTTCTTCCGTTTTCCCTCATCTTTACAACAGCTCTCCAATCTCGGAAGATCAGGTTTACGATGGATTATCCTTTATTGGTGGATCTTATAAAAAATATATTGAACTTTTTAACCATTGCTATGAGCAGCATTATCAGAGAGATTTCAGCAATGTTTTTTTCGACTGTACGAATTACTATTTTGAAATTGACCTTCCCTATGAAGATAAACAGAAAGGGCCTTCCAAAGAAAACCGACATGACCCTGTTATCGGACAGGCACTTCTCCTGGATGCAGATCTGGTGCCGGTTGCTATGCAGATGTACCCTGGTAATGAATCTGAAAAGCCGTATATCCGAAAAGTCATCGAAGAAATGAAAAGCCGCTATAAAGTTTCCGGGAAAACAGTGCAGGTCGCTGATAAAGGCCTCAACTGTGCCAGAAATATTTATGCTGCCGTGAAAGAAGCCAATGATGGATATATTTTTTCCAAATCCATACACGGCAGAAATTTAAGTGAAAAAGAAAAGAAATGGCTCTTATTGGAAAATGAGCAAAATATATGGAAAGACTACAGGGATAAAGACGGGAATCTCTTATACCGCCTCAAGTCCTGCACAGACAGCTTTTCCTATCAATTCAAGGAAATTGATTCTGAAACGGGCAGGGATGTGGTAAAAACTTTTTCAGTAAAAGAAAAAAGGATCGTATCTTATAATCCGGCACTGGCTAAAAAACAAAAGGCGGAGATCCAGAAAATGGCGGACAAAGCTGCCAGCTATGCTGCTTACAAAGCAATGACAAGAGAGGATCTGGGAGATTCTGCAAAATATGTAAAGATTACCAACAAAGATGAGAACGGGAAAAAGATAACTCCTGTGATAGGAATTGATAAAGAGAAGGTTAATGAGGATCTGAAGTATGCAGGATACAACCTTATGGTCACCTCAGAGCTGGATATGGAACCGCTCCAAATCTATCAGACCTACCACAGCTTATGGAAGATCGAAGAATCCTTCCGGATCACAAAGTCTTATCTGGATGCACGCCCGGTTTACGTGCACAAAAAAGAAACAATCTATGGGCATTTTTTAATCTGCTACCTTAGCTTGTTTCTTTTAAGAGTGCTTGAGATTAAAGTTTTTAAAAATCAGATTAATTCTTATGATCTGATTGATTTCATACGGGACTTCCGGGTTGTCAATAAAGGAGATGGCTCTTATATTAATATTTCCCGAAACCAGACAGTAAACGAAAAAGTCAAAAAAGCTACCGGCCTAACGAATCTTGATGCTTTGTTTCTCACTGAAAAAGAAATCAACAATCTTTTTCAGAACTGTATCCTCCTGGACTCCTGAGTACTATGTTTTGAGAGAAACGACGGAAGTCAGGTTATATCAACTGTTATTCTTTTTTTTCGTATGTTTTTTCTTCCATCTTCCGGTCATACCGGCAGAATTCATAGCAGAGGCTGAAATACGTCTGCTCATCGCTTTCCGCCGTCACCTGCCAGTCCGGATCCTGGTCCAGGTCCGGAAAATGGGTATCGGCCTCATAGGCATAATCTATCCTGGTCACATGGGCCGTCCGGCAATAGGGAAGGAACTGGCGGTAGATCTCCTCGCCGCCGATGATATAGATATCGTCGTCTGGAAACTGTTTTAAAAAGGAAAGGGCCTCGTCCATCCCGTGGACCGCTGTCACTCCCTTTTTTTTATAATCCCTGTTCCTTGTGAGGACCACATTGGTACGTCCCGGAAGGGCCTGGCCTCCCGGCAGGCTCTCCATGGTCTTCCTTCCCATGACGATGACCTTTCCCAGAGTCTCCTGGCGGAACAGCTTCTGGTCCTCCGGGATCGTCACCAGAAGACGGCCTCTGTTTCCAATGGCCCAGTTTTTATCTGCTGCTACGATCAGATTCATTTTATCGCCTCCATTTATGATGTTTCATTCTATCACGTTTTCCGCCTCCCGTCCACACCTGCGTCCGGGCCACGATTTTATACTTGATGGTTTTTTCGTTTCCATATATAATGATGCCAGGGATCAGAGACTGCGAAACATACAGGACTTCCGGCTCCGGCCCCGCCAAGAGAGGAGAATCGACCATATGATAAAATTTGAGCGCACAAGCGTCATGAACCTGGAAAACGCCATCCGCGGCGCCAGAAACCCCATGAACAGCTGGGGACGGATGGACAGCGCCTACGATGAAGATGGAAATTATATCCTGGGACCCAACGATCTGGATCTGGCAAAGCGGCTCCGCAGAGCCGGCAGCGACCACAGGAAATACGTCCGCCAGATCTTTGTCTCCGTGGACATCACCGCCCCCCTGTACTGGTGGAAGGAATACGACACCTACAAGGTAGCCACCGTGGCCAATTCCACCAGCACCATGCACAAGATCCACTCTAAACCCTTTTCCATCGACGATTTCAGCCACGACCACATGACGCCGGAGACCCTGGCCTTCATGGAGACCGTCGTTGGAAAGCTGGAGGCCATCCGGCTGAAATATATGGAGGAAGGAAAAAATAAGGAGGACTGGTACGACATGATCCAGCTCCTTCCCTCCAGCTACAACCAGATGCGTACCTGCACCATGAATTACGAGACCCTGATCAACATCTATTACGCCAGAAAAGCCCACAAGCTGGAGGAGTGGCACTCCTTCTGCCGCTGGATCGAATCCCTTCCCTATGCAAAGGAGCTGATCGTCGCGGCGGAGGAATAGCCCTCCCTGCATCCTGTGATCCCGGTATTTTTAAAATACCGGGATCTCTTTCTGTAACGCCAGGGAATAAAGAAACGCCTGCCGGACCGTTTTTCCTGTGATCTGCTCCAGGGCCCGTCTGTAATAAATGAGCTGCAGCCGGTAGCGGTCCAGGAGCACCGTCTCCTCCCCCTCTCTGATCCGGTCTGTTTTATAATCCACCAGCACAGCCCCGTCCCCGTCCTCAAACCAGGCGTCGATGATGCCCTGGATCAGCACCAGCTCGTCGGAATCAGCCTCGTCCATCTCCCGGGCGGGGATCCCCACCACAAACTGCTGTTCCTTTTGGAGCCTTCCCTCTTCGTCCGCCCTTCTCATCCGTTCTGCCAGGGGCGTCTGGAAAAACCTCCAGAGAACGCCGGGCTGTACCAGCCGCAGGGCCTCCTCTGCCATAAGTCCCTGGGCTTTTATGGCATCCAGCTGCGCCTTCAGATCCCCAAAAGAGACCGCATCCTTAAAGGACAGAAGCTCCAGGGCCCGATGGTAGGCCGTTCCCCGGACTGCGCCGCCGGGACGGGAAATACGGCCCTGCTCCCGTTCCTCTTCCTCCCCCTTCCGGAGAAAGGCCGGGACCGTGGGAAGGAAATCGCTTTCTCCGTCGTCTACAAACTGTCCCTGCTCCTTCAGCTCTGAAACCGACATCTTGGCATGGAGCCCGATGTCCGCCTCATGGGGATAGGGACGGCAAAGCTGCTCCAGGACCTCCGGAGGACAGGACTCCCCCTCTTCCCTGAGCCGCTTAAGCTCCAGGTACGTCTCCGCCTTCCAGGCCTGGCTCCTGGCCGCCTCCTTCAGAAGCTCCTCCGCCGGAACATGGGTGACGGAAAGGGAGGCCCTGGCATTTTCCGAGGCCATTAAAAGCCAGTCCAGATAGGAACCGGCAGTGCTTAAGAATGTAAACGGCAGCTCTCTCCTTCTGGAGATCCCGCCCCATTTTTCCGCATGGCGGCCCAGATACCGGTCTCCGGCTGTGATGAACAGCTTTTCCTTTGCCCGGGTCATGGCCACATAGAGGATCCGCAGCTCCTCCCCCATGCTCTCCAGGTTCATCTTCCGGCTCAGGACATTTTTCTTAAGGGTAGGGGCCTTCACCTTCCGTTCCAGATCCAGGTAGTCCGTGGCGATCCCCAGTTTATCGTCAATCAGAATCTTTCCCCTGGCGTCCTGCCGGTTGAATTTCTTTCCGGCCCCGGCTAAAAATACCACGGGAAATTCCAGTCCCTTGCTTTTATGGATGCTCATGATCCGCACCGTATCATCGTTTTCCCCGGCCCTGGCCGCCTCCCCGAAATCTGTATTGTATTTCTTCAGCCGCTCGATATAGCGGATAAAATCAAACAGGCTCTGGTAGCTGGTGGTCTCAAAGGCACAGGCCTTTTCCACCAGCATATCCAGGTTGGCCTGGCGCGCCTTTCCCGCCGGCATGGCAGAAACGTAATCGTAATAGCCGGTGCGCTCGAAGATCTTCCAGATCAGCCGGTGGACCGGCAGATATCCGGCCTCCTTCCGCAGGATCTGAAGGAGTTTTTGAAATTTTTCCAGTTTTTTATATAATTCATCCCCAGCAAAGGCCTCTGCACCGGCCTCCAGGAAATGCCGGACCGCCCCGTAAAAGCCGGGATCCTGGCCCTTGTCCGCACACCGTTTAAATTCTGCCATGACCACCGCCAGATCATGGTCCGTCAGCCCGCCTATGGGCGATCTAAGGACTCCGGCCAGAGGGATATCCTGCATGGGATTGTCAATGACGGCCAGCATATTTAAGACCGTCTCCACCTCCACAGCCGTGAAATATCCCGTCCTGGAATCAGCAAAGGCCGGGATCCCCTCGGCGCTTAAGACCCGTAAAAATTCCTCAGCCCATCCGCTTAAGCTCCGCAAGAGGATGACGATATCCCGCCGTTTTAAGGGCTCATACCGTCCCTCCTTTCCGTTCCATACCTTCATCCCCCGGTCCGGATCCGTCAGCTCCCGGATCTTTGAGGCAATGAGTCTGGCCTCGGCCTCCTTTTCCGTCAGATCGGCCTTTTCCTCATCCATGGAAAGGAACAGGTCCTCCCCGGTGTCCAGAAGGAGCAGCTCCGTCCTGGCCTGGCCCTCTCTCTCCGTCTCCGGATATCCCGCCCCCGGATACAGGGCCGCGTCCTCCGTGTACTGGATGTTCCCCAGGCTCTTTGTCATGATGCTGTAAAAAATGTCATTGACAGAGGCCAGCACCTCCGGGCGGCTCCGGAAGTTTTTGTGAAGCTCGATCTTCTGGTACGGCCCCTCCTCTTTTTTATAGGACTCATATTTCTCCATAAAAAGCTCCGGTCTTGCCAGGCGGAATTTGTAGATGCTCTGCTTCACATCCCCCACCATGAACACGTTGGGCTTCCCGTACCGCTCCCTGGAGATCAGGCGGATCAGTGTTTCCTGGACCTCGTTGCTGTCCTGGTACTCGTCCACCAGGATCTCCTCGTAAAGCCCTGCCAGCTCGTCGGCCGCCGGGCCGGCGCTGTGGTCCCGGGAACCGGCAGTGAGGATATCCAGGGCAAAGTGCTCCAGATCATTGAAATCCACCAGGTTTTTCTCCTCCTTGGCCTCCTGGAACCGGGCCGTAAACTCCTCTGCCAGCTCCAGGAGCATGAGGACCGGCTCCCGGCTGTTTAAAAGGTCCCCATAGATGCGTTCCGGGTCCTCCGGCACATAAAGGGCCTTCATCTTCTTTACGCCGTCCTTGACCCGGTTCCGGAGCTCCGAAACGGCCTCCTTTTTCTCCGGGTCCACATCCTTTCCCCGCACAGCGGCCAGGCGGCCGAACATGGGGGCGGAGAGGATCCCGCAGATCTCTTTATACGTTTCTGCCTCCGAAAGCCGCTCCATGGCCCGCAGATCCTCCTGGAGCATGGGGATATACGCCTGGGGGCCGTTCTCCTCCCCGGCAGTCTCCAGGGCCTCTGACAGCTGCTCTGCAAACTCGCCCGCCTGCCTTTTCACATCCCGCACCAGAAACCGCATCCATTCTGCGTTCTCCAATCCGTCCAGGTCCCCGTCTGTCTCCTCTGAAAGCTCTTTTTTACAGGCGGCGATCCACTGGCCCGGCCAGGGGTTGCTCTGGGAAAATCTCCACACCTGTAAAATATAATCCTCCAGGCCGCCGTCGGCCTTTCCAGAGGCATAGGTGTCCACGAACCGCAGGAACCGGCCATCCTCCCGGCCATAATAGTCCTCTAGGAGCTCCTTCATCACGTCGGCCTGGAGGAGCAGAAGCTCTCCCTCATCGCCGATGCGGAACCCCGGATCGATGTCCAGCTCATTAAAATGCTCCCTTAAGAGCTTCAGACAGAAGCTGTCGATGGTGGTGATCCGCGCATGGTGAATCAGGCTGGTCTGGCGCTCCAGGTTCCGGTCCCCGGGCTCCTCCTCCAGCCGTTTTTCCAGGGCATCCCCGATCCGCTCCCGCATCTCTGCCGCCGCCGCATTGGTAAAGGTCATGACCAAAAGCCGGTCAATGTCCACCGGATGGTCCGGGTCCGTCACCATGCGGACGATCCGTTCCACCAGCACCGCCGTCTTTCCGCTGCCCGCCGCTGCCGACACCAGAAGATTCCTTCCCCTGGCGTCGATGACCTGCTGCTGCTCCTTCGTCCATTTCATTTCAGCCATTTTCCGTTCCTCCCTCCTGGTCCATGGTCTCCTCCTCCGGTTCCTCCTCTTCCAGCTCCTTTTCGATCTCCTTCCAGATCTCCTCCGGCTTCATGGATTTAAATCTCCGGAACCCGTATCCGGAGGTCTTAAGGTCAAAGCCGCAGATGCTGTGGTAGGGGCAGTAATCGCAGGCAGTCCTCTGGCCCTGCTTCCAGGGATTCACTGAAACGACACCGGAAAGGATCTCGTCTCCCATCTCCCGGAGGCTTCTGGAAACGAAGGCGGAAAGGGCCGAAAACCGCTCTCCCCCAGCCACCGATGACCGGGTCTCCTGGATGATCCCGTCCTTTAAGGCCACTGGGATCACATCCGACTCCTTTTCGATCTCCCGGTCCAGATGGCGGATCACATCCAGGCTGCTGTTGACCAGCCCGTTCATCCGGAGCTTTTTAAGGATCCCCGCTTCGATCTCCTCCGGCGTCATGTCTCCCTGCCGCTCGATCACCGGGTCGTCGATGTGATAATAAAAGATCCCTGCGGGAACTGCCTTTTTCCCCGGATGGAGCCTTTCCTCCAGCCTGAGGGCCGCGTCCATATAGACCACCAGCTGGAGCTGGAGTCCATGGTAAAGCAGGGACAGGTCAAAGGAGGTGCTCCCGGACTTATAATCCATGATCTTTACCAGGACCCGGTCCTCCTCCTCTAAAATGTCCATCCGGTCGATCCGTCCCCGCAGGTTCAACGCCTCCCCGCCCCGTAAGGGGATCCGGGTGCTCACATCCACCTCAAACT
Source organism: Alitiscatomonas aceti (assembly GCF_025567195.1). Lineage (NCBI taxonomy): Bacteria > Bacillati > Bacillota > Clostridia > Lachnospirales > Lachnospiraceae > Alitiscatomonas > Alitiscatomonas aceti. The sequence continues at coordinate 74,127 of NZ_JAOQJF010000001.1, forward strand.
CCTCCGGCTCAAAATCGCCCTTCCGCAGCTGATGGATCAGGGCCCGGATGGTCCGGTCTGCGATCCGCTCCACCTTCCGCTCCAGATAGCTGTTTCTGGCAGAGCTCTTTAGGATCGTATTCCTGTATTCCAGAGCCACCTGGCTCACACATTCCTTCACCAGGGCTCTCCGCTTTTCGTCGCTGATGGCGCAGAAATCCATGCCTCTGGCCCTTACCTCACTGAAAAACAGGTCGATGGACCGGTGGAACAGGTTTCCCATGTCCGAAAAATCCAGCTCATACTCCCGCCGTTTCTTAAGCTCCAGTCCATGGCTCAAAAAATGGGCGTAGGCGCAGGCTGCATATCCCTCCATTCTGGTGACGCTGCCGTTTAAAATGGTCCCGTAAAGAGCCCTGGCCGCCTCCCGGCCGATGCCATGGTCCCTGTACGAATAGGAACATGCCTCCGCCAGTGCTTCCATCCTCTCCTTTTCCAGATCCTCCCGGGACAAAAGCCCGTAGAGCATGGCCGCCTCCCGGTCCCGTTCCATGGACTCCGGATCCTGGAGCCAGCTTATGACTGCCCGCTTTGCTGCGGTCCTGTGGATGGCCGCCTCCTTAAGCTCTGAGGCCCCCTGTACGGGAACCGCCGGAAACCGTTTTTTCATCTGGCCTATGAGGCTGGAAGGCCGCAGGGTCTTCCCAGAGGCCGAAAGCACCGGATAGGAAAGGGTCAGAAGCTCCGACGGCTTCGTCATCATCAGATACAGGTAAAACCGCTGCATGAAGCCCTCTTCCCGGGCTGTGGGCGCCAGCTCCAGGTCGTTCCTTTTTAAGATCTCCCGTTCCTGCTCCGTGAGGATCCCGCCTTTTCCTGTGTCTGCCGGGACAACGCCCTCGTTTACCCCCACAAAAAACAGGGCGCGGATCCCCGAAAGCCTTGTCCTTTTCAGATCTCCCGCCACCACCCGGTCGGCTCCTGCCGGAATCATGCCCACCTTAAGCTCCGAAAGCCCCGCGCTTAAGATCTCCAGATACTCCTTTCTGGACACCGCCTCGGTCCCCAGGAGCTCATAAAGCCGTTCAAACAGCTCCATGACCAGGCCGTAGATCTCCTCATACTCCCGGGCCTCCTTTTCCATTCCCTGGCTGCGGAACTGCTCCGCCCGGTCCAGAAGCTTCCGCTCCACCTCCAGAGACTGGAGAAGCTCCGCCAGGGCCTCCGTCACCGTGCCAACCGGTGTTCCGCGCTCTCCGGCCTTTTCCTTAAACGCTTTCAGCGGCCCCAGGATCTCTTCCTTAAATTCATTTAATTCCTTCAGGTTCAGGCGGCTGCCGCCCTCAAAGGTCTTTTCCCACTGGCCTTCCCAGTTTTTTAGGCCCCGGATCCCCATGGCCCGCACATACGTTTCCAGGCGGTCGGTCTTTTCCTCTTCCTCCGTCACCAGCCCGGTCCGCAGATACTGGAACATGCTTTCATAATCAAAGCCCCTCCGCAGGATCTCCAGGGCGCTTTTCATAAGCCTTATAAAGGGATTCCCGGACACGTCCTTTTTGCTGTCCAGGAACAGGGGGATCCCGTTCTCCTCAAACTGGTGCAGGATCTCCTTTTCATACCCCGGCAGATCCCCGCAGACAATGGCGATCTCCCGGTAGCGGAACCCATCCTTCTTCACCAGCCGGTGGATCTGGTTCACCACAAAATCCACCTCGTCCGCAGGATTCTCCGCCTGGACCAGACGGATCCCCTCCGCAGGACCTCCCCAGGGACGGTAGGGATACCGGAACATGGTCCGCTCCAGATGATCCAGCTCCGGCCGCAGGGAAAACCGTTTCAAGGGCCGGTCTGCCAGACGGATATCCTGCCCCACAGCCACGCCGTTCTCCTCGGCCAGACGCTTTAATTTCCCGGCCATCTTCCGGCTCATATCGAACAGATCCGCCTCGTCGCCGGGGCCATAAAGATCCGTGTCCCCGGTGGCTGTGACCGTCACATACATCTCCCGGCACAGCTTAAGGAGCTGGCCCAGAAGCCGGTACTGGACCGGAGTAAAGCCCGTATAGCCGTCCAGGACCAGAACGCTGTCCCTTAAAAGCCTGGAGCGCTCCGCCACCCGGCACAGCACGTCCAGAAGCTCCTCCGCCGTAATATACCGTTCCCGCATAAATGCCTGGAACGCCCGGTAGATCACATTCATATCCGTGAGCTTTCCCTGGAGGACCTGGCCCATGTCCCCCTTTTCCATCTGCTCCTTTAAGGCCTCCGGCGTGACGCCGTACTGGTAAAATTCCGACAGCATGGACTTGATCTCATCGATAAAGCCCGTCTGATTCAGATGGGCAGAAAATAAAAGAAGCTGGTCCTTCTGCTCTCCCGCCAGCTTCCGTAAGACCATGGTCTTTCCCGTATCGTCCAGGATCTCCGGCTGGGGCAGGGAAAGCTCCCCGAAGATCCGGTAGGCCAGACGCTCAAAGCTGACGATATCTATGTTCATGGTGCCCCGGCGCGGATGCAGTCGGACGATATCCTTCTGCCCCTGCATGGTGCTCTGCTCCGGTACGATGACAAAAAACTGCCTCTGGGGCTCCTTCATGGACCAGTCGATGACCTTCTTATAAATATATTCCGTTTTCCCGGCTCCCGAGCCGCCAGTGATCAGAGAAAGTGCCATGGATACCTCCTGTGTGGTCGTTTATGGTGTCGCGGTGTGCGATGGTATAATACCTGTTTTCCAGACATTATACCGCGGTTGGAACCTCCAGTCCACTGGCTGGGGCTGGATTTTTCGGCTCCGTGTATATTTTCCAGAAACTGGGGAGCGCTGTCTGGCCTGGCTCCCGATTGGATCCATATATCTTTTCTATCGCTGTAACACAAGATTCTCCAAAATCACTCCAACATACTCATCATAGCCCTTTTCAATGTCCATAATGAACAATTTTTCGCCGATCACCATAGCGTAACAATCGAACCAGTCGTATTCCGAACCTGGAGCGTAATAAATACGTTTTCCCCCTATTTCCTCTTCCGTAAACAGGTTCGGATTGCTTTCCATGATTTCCTCCAGCTGCTGTTTCCCATTATTGGATCTGTATGTACACAGTTCTAATTTGAACGTATCCTCATTTACCTCACATTCATACGTCACAGCGATATAGCTTATCGCAACAGAAACGCCGGTATCAGCCGCACTAAAGCCAGCCGTGTTTGAAGGCGCCGTGCTTCTGTCCGCCGCCTGGGAATCTAAAACGAAAACGCCTTCATCGCTGTCAGCTAAAAAACCTTCAATAGAATCATACTCTGTATTTGCAAGTGATTCATGGATCACTTCATTCTGGAGCAGCTGGTCCGGGTCAGAAGCTGACATTTCAGCGCTGTTCTGGCAGCCGGTCAGTCCCAGGACCAGCAGAATAGACATTCCTATAAGTTTTTTCATGTTTGCTCCTCCTTTCGATTCCTGGTACAAAAAACCGGTGAGATAAAATATCCCATCGGCTAAGTTCGTGTATCTGGCTGTGGTTCTGATCACCATATGAAACCGTACTTTACTCCTCGCTCCGCGCTTTCCTGCGTTTCAACGCTTCTAATATGGTATCTGCATTTTCGGTATTTGTAACCTCCGGATAGTCCGCTTCAAACTGCACAAGCAACTCCTTTGACCGTTTTTCTTCATCACGGACTGCCTGATAGACTTTTTCAAGATCACCTGCCTTATTATTACTGTATCAGTCAACCGTGATATTGTCAATAATTTTAATACCTTTGAATTTTTTATAAAAAGGCCAGCGTGGAAAGCATTTCTGCCTTTAACGCTGGCCTTTGCCTTTGTAACGTTCATATAGCTGATGTCTAATCGTTGTTTTCAGATTTCTTCCTTATTGGGCATCAGCATCTCTGCGTCTCCCTTTCCCCAAAGCCTGTGATCACTGGCTGCGTTTACTGGATCCAGGCTCCGTCCTTATCTACTTTGTAGCCATCCGGAGTCGTGGTGTCATAGGCCATGGCTCCCAGAGAGCTGTCGTTCACTTTGCTGAAATAGTACCACTTGCCGCCGATCTCATGCCAGCCGGTGAACATATAGCCCCGGTTGCCGTCCGCCTGCGGATACAGATAATACCAGTTGTTCTGCCAGTGATGCCAGCCGGTCACCATATAGCCCTCACCGTTGAAATAGTACCACTGGTAGGTGTCCTTCCAGGGCAGGTATACCCAGGAATTGGAAGGCCAGGTCCCGTCGTCGTAGCTGTACCACCATCCCTTTTCGTTCATGACCCATTTTCCATTTTTGTAGAAGTCAGCCTTCACTCTCGCCCTTCCGGAGGAGTGGGAATTTCCGCTGCTGCTTCCGCCGCCGGACGGACGGCTGGGCTTCTTCACTGCCTTCACATCAAAGGCACCCAGCTTTGTAATGGTGATCTTCACCGTTCCCTTTTCTCCATCCACGTCTGCCTTATCAACGCCCTCTACTTCATAATTATAGGAAGCGTTGCTGTAAGATGCGATAAAGTAGTCCGGGATCTCCACGGTCATGGTCACAGGAGCCGTCAGCGTTTTCCTCTCCTTGCCGTTGACCAGAAGCCTTACAGAACCTCTTACCCGGGCATTGCTGGAGGTGGCGGGCCATTCTGTCGCGTACTCAATGGTCACCTTTCCGCCGCCCTCTGCAAAATCCTCAGAGGTAAGTCCTGCTGCCGCGATGCCGCCCACAGCGTCTGAAGGCTCGGTTTCAATATTATCCGCTCCGTAGACAGCCAGATAAAGGGCCTCGTATTTTGCCACCTGGTCGGCTGTGAGCTTTGTAATATCGATCTTTGTCTTTAAGGCCTCTGTCTGCATGTCAGCCGCCTGTTCCTTCTCGTCCTGGCTCATAATGTCCGCATTTGCGATGACCTTATCTGCCTGGGCCAGAGCGTCGGCTGCGTTGCTGGGGGTTGCCAGGATCACCTTTGCCTCCGTGATCTCGCCATTCTCATCGGTGGTGTAAGTCACACCGTTGAGCGTAACTGTCTTCCCCTTTACCTTGTGTCCATTTTCTGCAACTAAATAGCTTTTCCCCTGGGCATTTACCACGCCGTTCACTGCCATGGCGCCGTCTGCCCCAACCCATACCTGCTCAGTACATCCATTTCCTTCGGGACAAGTGATCCACTGGTTCTTCACCAGGGAAGCTGGATCCTCTGTCTCGTAGAAATACCATTTGCCGTTCTGCTGGTGCCAGCCGGGCTCTACCTCTTCGGGAACGATATCCTCCTCTCCCAGAAGCTGGATCTCTGCGGGCTTATAGCCCTTATACATCATTTCCAGATAAACCCGCGGATCCCTCTCCTCCGCGATATCCCGCACCTTTCTATCCATCAGACTCTTATATGCTCCATTGGTATAAAAACCAATTCCTGTTGCCGTATACCCCTGCAAGCGCAGCATATTGCCCGTCTGTTCCATTCCATCAAAGACAGCTTTAAAGGTATCGTCAGGCTTCGCCTGAGCTTTAATGTCTCTCTCTGAGAGTATCGTTTCCATGTAATCACGATCCATCGGTTCACGGTATACCGCCAAAGGAACGCTTGCCGTAATCCTGGGACCAACATACACAGATAAATACACATCTTCATATCTCTGGTTATTGAACGCATAGGAAACATAGATACGATATATGCCTGTTTCCAGCGGCTTTGTGGCACGGAATACTCCATTTCCATCGATTGAAAACAGGGCCTTATCAACCTCTTCATTATTAAATCTTACTTCATCTATCGTCAGTCCCTGTACGCCGGAATATCCATGATCCTTCCTGTTTTCCATTTCATATATGGTCAGCTGTTTATTGGGAAGCGCACCGGCGTTGTACATCCCAGTTACACCAGTACAGGACTCCTTAAACGCCAGCCGTTTCCTTGAGAATGCACTCTCATACAGTTCCGCCCGGAGCCCCTTAAATACTGCATCCAGCTTCAGATCACTGTCTGCCATTATAGACCACTGCTGATAATATGGATCGTCAATCTCCATGGGGCTTCCATTTACAGAGGCCGATTGCACGAATGTCCGTATCTCCTCCGTCTGGGATGTCTGATAAGCGATCTGATTCGCGGTTATATCCAGTTCTACTCCCTTTGGGACCTCACTTACCTCTCCGATCGGAAGACATACCTCATTTCCTGTCTCCTCATCGAAATAGCCGACTTCCAGATATCCCCCCTTCACATTAGGAACCGTGACCTTCACAGTCTCCGCAGCCAGGGAAGAAAATCCGGCTGCCAGCGTCATGGCTGCTGCACACACCGGCAGAAGCCATCGCTTCGTACATTTTCTCATAACCCTTCCTCCTTGTACTTATTTTGACGTAAAAATCAGAATTTCCAATTTTTACATACTATTTTAAGTATAGTCGGAAGGTTCCGGTCTATCAAGGTGTACCGGCAACTGTACCACCATCTTTCAGACCATCCCTGTATTTTCTGACGATGGCCTCCGTCTCCTCCCTGGAGTACACCTCCCCATGGTCCCGCATTCCACGGATATATGTGTCAAACGCCTGGGTAATGGACGGTTCCTGGATCAGGAGCTGATGGAAGCCCTGTTCCGGGTCGTACAGGACCAGACTGGCTCCCACGGCGCTGCTGACAAAAATATTCAGCATTTTTGTCAGATGAAGGCTCTGTTCCTTTACGATCCCCATATCACAGCCCGGCCGTTCCATATCTGCCAGCATCCCATCCAGGATCCTGACCCTTTCCTCCCTTGTCAGCGCCCGGACGTACTCCTCCGGATAATCGGCGAACCGGCCGTTTTCTGCAAATTCCCGGAGCCCGTCCTCCGTAAAATAATGGATCAGCTCTGCTCCGGAAGCAACCTGCTCCCTGCGTTTCATGATCCCATCGATCACCAGGCTCCTGCCGGGAAGCCCCGGCGCTGCCACACGCTCTGCCAGCTCCCGGTCTGCCCAAAGGACAAAGCATGGCTGGTATTCCAGAAAACAGCGGCTCACGGGGCCATTGTCGCTTTTCAGCATCCAGTCCAGTACCTGGAAAATGTCACGGAAGTATCTGGCAAGACAGCCGTTCCTGCCATTTTTATACACCTTAAAAAAGCTCCTGCGGTACGCGTCCGTCACCTCCGGCTCATAGGCCACCACCGCCTGGTCCATATTGCCGGAAAACAGGATCACCCGGTCGTCCAGGATCCCGTAATACGGATATAAAACTGCCTCATCCCGGCCGCCGGATGGATGATCATGATAATAATACCAGGTTTCATAAGCGGCACCGGCCTGGTAATAGGTGGGGATCAGATTATAAACGGCCCTCAGGTTATGATAGTCTCCGGCGCTGTCCTCCGCTCTCTTGGAAAGCCTCACCAGCTGGACGATATTCAGATGCCCCATGGCAGAGCGGCCGTCCAGTGAAAACGCCGGCAGCAACCTGGCCAGGATACAGCTTTCCGCAGGCACATAAAAATACGCATTCTTTCTCCCGGCGCTCAAGTTCTCCCAGATGGCACCCCAGAGATACCGTTCCACAGCGATCACTCCGTTTATGGTCCGCATTCCCGGAGAACTGGCCTGGCCCGGAGGTTCCGGAGTCATTCCAAAGCCGGCCTCCATCCCGCATATATTTCCCGCCTCCTCCAGCATCCGGCGGATCATGCACCGCATAAAATAAACGTCGTCTCCGTCCATAGCCCGGTAATACGCCTCCTGCAGCTCCCTGTGCTCCCGGACACCCAGCCGCAGCTCCCGGCGGATCGCTTCAAAGATCTGTGGATCCGGCAGCCTCGTTCCGGCCAGATACCGCTGGATATTCACCCGGTTGATGCCCGTGATCCTGGCAAATTCATAATTCGTATACCCGCTGGTCCTTAAATGGGCCTCCAGCAGCTCATGAAATCTCCTGTTTTCCATACTGGCTCCCCTCCCCGCAATTAAAGCCCCCCAGAAAGCAAAAACGCCTGCCGGAAGACGCATCTTACCGGCAGGACATTCTATTCTAGCAGCATAATTCAGTAATCACCTGCGCAAAGATCTTCGCGCTCATTAAAAGCTCATCGATCACCGCAAACTCGTCGGGACCGTGCATGTTATTTTCTGTTTCCGGCATGGCCGCGCCGAAGGCAACTCCGTTCTTTAAGTGGTGGACATACGTTCCGCCTCCGATGGCAATGCACTCTCCCTTTCTTCCCGTGTACATCTCATAGCTCTTAAGGAGCGTCTGGACAAACTGGGAATCTCCAGGAACGTGGTGGGGCGGGTTCATGGAATCATTGTTTAAAGAGATCCCGTACCCGGCCATGGCCGCCTTCGCCGGCTTTAAGGTATTCTCCTCATTGGAGCAGATGGGGCAGCGGCTGTCAAAATCACCGGAAAGGCTGGTCTCCGTGATCTCCAGCATACTGAAGGTCAGGGTCAGCTGGCCGGATTCCTCGTCCTCCATGGCGATCCCCAGGTTCTTTCCGAACCAGTCGCCATGGGGCATCAGCTTATTCAGGGCACGGATCTTTTCCACCTGTCCGCACTCAGCCAGCTCCAGCTTTTCGATCAGTGCAAGAAGTCCTGTCAGGGCATTTTTCCCCTTCCAGGGGGTAGAAGCATGGCCGTTTTCCCCAAAGGCCTCGATCTTCATATAGCCGCCCTCAGAGGTTACGTCAAAACGGATCCCCAGCTCGGCCTCTAAAGTGTGGGCAAAGGCCTCTGTATCGGAGCCGTCCAGTCCCTCAAATAAGGCCTCTGCCTTGGAGGGGACCACGTTGGACTTGGTGCCGCTCTTAAAGGATACCATTCTGGGAAGGGCCTGGCTCTTTTCAAATTCCGCCGTGAACTGGCCGTGGAGGCTGCCCTTTTCAATGTTGATCACCGGGAAGCTGGCGTCCGGAGAGAAGGTCATGGGGGCCTCCTCCTCCACACTGTAATAGTGGCGGATATCGGAGCTGCCGCACTCCTCGTCGGTTCCCAGGATCAGACGCACGTTCTTCTTCACCGGGATCCCCAGCTCCTTCACAGCGCGCATGGCGTAGAGGGCTGCGATGGCCGGACCCTTATCGTCGGCAGTTCCGCGGCCATAGATCTTTCCGTCCTTTACCACCGGTACAAAGGGCTCTGTCACCGTCCATCCGTCTCCAGCCGGAACGATGTCCAGATGGGCTAAGATATCCAACTGCTTTTCCTTATCGTTCAGATCCACCGTTCCCACATAGTTGTCGTAGTTGTTGATGGAAAATCCGTAGCATTCTGCAATGTGGAGCGCTGCGCCCAAGGCCTCAAAGCAGCCGTCTCCGTAGGGCCTTCCTGCCCGGTAGGAATCCTTGGTGCTGTCGATCTTACAAAGCTCCGCAATATCCTCCAGCATTTCTGTTTTATGGGCATCGATAAATTTATCTATTTTTTCTCTGTACACGTTTCTGCCTCCTATTTCATCATTCCGGCCAGCACTTCATTGACCACTTTTCCGTCTGCCTTTCCCTTTACCAGGGGCATTAAGACCTTCATGATCCGTCCCTTATCTTTGGCCGTCGGCGCTTCGATCTCCAGCTCCTTTAAAACTCCGTTTATGATCTCTGTGATCTGGTCCACAGTCAGGTCTGCCGGAGCAAACTCCTGGTATACCTCCATCCGCTTTCTGGCCTCTTCGATGATGTCAGTCCGGTCTGCGGGGGCCGTATCCATGGTCTCCTTGGTCTGCTTTAATTCCTTTTTGATCACTGCATTGGCCTCGTCCTCGGTCAGGGGAGAACGCTTGTCGATCTCCGCATTCTTTAAAGCAGATAAAAGCATGGACAGAGAATCCTTCCTGTCCTTATCCTTGGCCTTCATGGCCTCTACCATAGCCGCACGTACAAGCTCGATCTTGCTCATAGGATCCTTCCTTTCCTTATTATATCATGATCGTTCAGACAGCCCTGCAATTAGTTCCGTCCGAACTCCGCCAGCCTTAAGCCCGGGTTTCTCTCTTCCACCATCCCGACACTCCAGCTGTTGATGAACAGGAGCAGCGGATTGCCCTTCAGATCACAGATCCGCTTCATATCGGAGGTACCCTGGATCCTGGCCACATCCACCTCGCCCGGATTCTCGACCCACCGGATATACTCAAAGGGAAGCTGCTCCAGCTTTACCTCCACGTTGTACTCGTTCTCCAGGCGGTAGGTCAGCACCTCAAACTGCAGGACGCCCACAACGCCTACGATGATCTCCTCCATGCCCGTATTGAACTCCTGGAAGATCTGGATGGCTCCCTCCTGGGCGATCTGGCTGATGCCCTTGATAAACTGCTTTCTCTTCATGGTATCCATCTGGCGCACCCTGGCGAAGTGCTCGGGAGCAAAGGTGGGGATCCCCTCAAACTGGAATTTCCCGCCGGGAGCGCATAAGGTATCTCCAATGGAGAAAATACCCGGATCAAATACGCCGATGATGTCTCCGGCATACGCCTCCTCGATGATCTTTCTGCTCTCTGCCATCAGCTGCTGGGGCTGGGTCAGACGGATCTTCTTCCCGCCCTGGACATGGTTCACTTCCATTCCAGCCTCAAACTTTCCAGAGCAGATCCGCATGAACGCGATCCTGTCCCTGTGGGCCTTGTTCATGTTGGCCTGGATCTTAAATACAAAGGCGGAAAACTTTTCATCAAACGGATCCACCTGGCCATCCAGAGTCTTTCTGGGAAGCGGGGAGGAGGTCATATTTAAGAAATGCTCCAGGAAGGTCTCCACGCCGAAGTTGGTCAGAGCCGAACCGAAGAACACCGGAGAAAGCTCGCCGCGGTTTACTAACTCCTGGTCAAATTCATCGCTGGCTCCGTCTAAAAGCTCGATATCATCCCTGAGCTGGGCGTGGTAATCCTGGCCGATGATGGAGTCCACATCCGCGCCCTCCACGTCGAAGGTCCTGCTGGCCACCTCCTTCTGGCCTCCCATGGCGGCCGTGAAGGTGGTGATCTGCTTTGTCTGACGGTCGTATACGCCCTTAAAATTCTTTCCGCAGCCGATGGGCCAGTTGATGGGGCAGGTATGGATCCCCAGAACCTCTTCGATCTCGCTCATCAGCTCAAAGGGATCCCTGGCCTCCCGGTCCATTTTGTTCACAAAGGTAAAGATCGGGATATGGCGCATCACACAGACCTTGAAAAGCTTGATGGTCTGCGCCTCCACACCCTTGGAGCCGTCGATGACCATCACCGCCGAATCCGCAGCCATAAGGGTCCGGTAGGTATCCTCCGAGAAGTCCTGATGGCCCGGCGTGTCCAGGATATTGATGCAGTAGCCTTCATAATTAAACTGTAAAACCGAAGAGGTAACGGAAATTCCCCTCTCCTTCTCGATCTCCATCCAGTCGGAGACCGCATGCTTTGTGGCCTTCCTTCCCTTTACGGTTCCCGCCAGATTGATGGCTCCTCCGTAAAGAAGGAATTTTTCAGTCAGTGTCGTCTTACCGGCGTCCGGGTGCGAAATGATCGCAAAGGTGCGCCGTCTCTTTATTTCATCTGCAAAAGCTGCCAATGGAAAACCTCCAATTCAAACGTCTTAAAATCACAACATCCTTATTTTGCCAATAAATTCACCATTCGTCAAGTATAATCTGGGCCAGACCCGTTCCGTCTTAAAAATCCTCCGGCTCCTTCCTCTCCATTCCAAAAACAGCGTCCAGGATCCTTCCGGCCACGTCCTCCTTGGACATCTTGGGAAGCTCCGTCTCCTTCTCCCTGGTGATCAGCGTCACCACGTTGGTATCGGTGCCGAAGCCGGCCCCGTCCACCTTCAGGTTATTGGCCACGATCATATCCAGCTTCTTCTTTTCCAGCTTTGCCCTGGAATTTTCCAGCATATGTTCCGTTTCCATGGAAAAGCCGCAGAGGAACTGGCCCTTTTCCTTATGCTCTCCCAGCCACTTTAAGATATCGTCAGTGCGCTCCAGCTGGATCGCCATATCCCCGTCCTTTTTCTTCGTCTTTTCCGTATTGACGAATTTCGGCCGGTAATCGGCCACCGCTGCTGCCTTTATGATGGCGTCCTGTCCTGCGCTCCTGGCGGTCACGGCCTCAAACATCTCCTTCGCGCTCTCCACCGGCACCAGGTCCACGAACATGGGCGGCTTTTCCTCCGCCGGTCCTGTGACCAGAGTCACCTGGGCTCCCCGGTACGCAGCGGTCTTCGCAATGGCGTATCCCATCTTCCCGGTGGAGTGGTTGGTGATGTAGCGGACCGGATCGATGGCCTCCCTGGTGGGACCGGCGGTCACTAAGATCTTTTTCCCGGCCAGATCCTTCTCATACCGGATCTCCTTTAAAATATACTGGAGCAGCACCTCCGGCTCCGGCATTTTCCCGGCTCCCGTATCCCCGCAGGCCAGATAGCCGCTGGCCGGGGAGATCACCTCCATCCCGTACCGTTCACAGATCCTTAAATTATCCTGGGTGATGGGATTTTCAAACATCCGGGTGTTCATGGCAGGGCTTATGATCTTTTTGCAGGTGCAGGCCAGAACGGTGGTAGTCAGCATATCGTCAGCCAGGCCATGGGCCAGCTTTGCGATCACATTGGCAGAGGCCGGAGCCACCAGCACCACATCCGCCAGCTTTGCCAGGGAAACGTGCTCCACAGAAAACTCAAAATTCCGGTCAAAGGTGTCCACCAGGCACTTGTTCCCGGTCAGCGTCTCGAAGGTAATGGGATTGATGAAATTGGTGGCGTTTTCTGTCATGATCACATGGACGTCGGCCCTTAGTTTTTTCAGTGCGCTGGCCAGATAAGCGATCTTATAGGCCGCAATACTCCCTGTCACGCATAAAAGCACTGTTTTTCCCTTCAACATTTTGGAATCCTCCGTTGTATTTCCGATTATTTTGTGGTAAAATCACTTTCATTAAAAAATAATGATCGTACATAGCACTTAATTATATCACTTACGATTCAAATGTGAAAGGAGTTTTCTTTATGATTTTAGCCGTAGACATGGGAAACAGCAATATCGTCGTGGGCGGGCTGGATGACCAGGCCACATATTTTGAAGAGAGGATCACCACCGACGACCGCAAGACCAGCCTGGAATACGCCATCATGCTGAAAAACATCCTGGAAATACACAAAATAAAACGAAGCGACATCGAGGGCTCCATCATCTCTTCCGTTGTACCGCCCTTAAACGCTCCTCTTTCCTCGGCCGTAAAAAAGATCACCGGAAAACGGCCTTTTTTAGTGGGCTCCGGCATGAAGACCGGCTTAAACATTAAAATGGACAACCCCAAGGCCGTAGGCGGCGACCGGATCGTGGCTGCGGTGGCTGCCATTGCAAGATATGAGGGCCCCATCATCATCATCGACATGGGGACCGCCACCACCATGGATGTGGTGGACAAGGCAGGCTCCTACATCGGCGGCGTGATCCTGCCCGGCGTCAAGGTCGCCTTAAATTCCCTGGTGTCCAATACGGCCCAGCTTCCCAGGATCAACCTGGATGTTCCCAAACGGACCATCGGAAAAAATACCATCGAGTGTATGAGAAACGGCATCATGTACGGCAACGCCGCCATGCTGGACGGTCTCATCGACCGGATGGAGGCAGAGTTAGGAGAACCGGCGACCCTGGTGGCCACCGGAGGCATGTCCCGGTTCATCACTCCCCTCTGCACCCATAAGATCATTTACGACGCGGATCTCCTGCTGCGGGGCCTTCTGATCCTTTACCGTCAGAACATGCCGGAATAACGCGCTAAAACAGGCCTGCAGAATTTACCAGCCGGCCTCCGGTATAATCCTTACCAAAACCGTACATCATTCTCAATATAGCAAAATCCAGAGAATGACCCAGGAGGTAAGGATATGTCCGGTTATAAGGTTGAAATATGCGGAGTCAATACAGCAAAGCTGCCGCTGCTTACCACAGAAGAGAAGGAAGAGCTTTTTAAAAGGATCCTGGCCGGCGATAAGCAGGCCAGGGAGGATTACATCAAAGGAAATCTGCGTCTTGTGTTAAGCGTCATCCAGCGTTTCTCCGGAAATAACGAAAACGTGGACGACCTGTTCCAGATCGGATGCATCGGCCTCATCAAGGCCATCGACAATTTTGACATCACCCAGAACGTCCGTTTCTCTACCTACGCGGTCCCCATGATCCTTGGGGAGGTCCGCCGGTATCTCCGGGACAACAATTCCATCCGTGTCAGCCGCTCCCTGCGGGACACTGCCTACAAAGCCATCTACGCCAGAGAAAATCTCATGAAAAAAAACATGAAAGAACCCACCATCATGGAAATTGCCGATGAGGTGGGTCTGAGCAAAGAGGAGATCACCTACGCCATGGACGCCATCCAGACGCCCATGAGCCTTTATGAGCCTGTCTATACCGACGGCGGCGATCCCCTTTATGTCATGGACCAGATCAGCGATAAGAAAAACAGGGAGGAAAACTGGATCGAGCAGCTTTCCTTAAACGAGGCCATGAAACGGCTCCCGGACCGGGAGCGGAACATCATCCGCATGCGCTTTTATGAAGGTCGCACCCAGACCGAGGTGGCGGAGGAGGTAGGCATCAGCCAGGCCCAGGTCTCCAGGCTGGAAAAAAACGCACTGAAGACCATGCGGAGCTATCTGGCCTGACCCTTTCCCTTCTTTTATACGGTTTCTGATCCCCGGAGCTTTTTAAGGACCGCCTCCTCCGATGGGATGCTGGGGATCCCTCCGGGTGTTTCTGTGGACAGGCTGGCCGCTGCGGATGCGAAAGCACCCATGGCGGCCAGCTCTTTTTCATCCAGCTCCTCCGGCGCTTTCCCGGACTTTAAAAGCCAGGCCACGGCGCTTCCCCCGAAAATATCCCCGGCTCCTGTGGTGTCCACCGGCGTCACCCTGGGGCAGACCGCCCGGGCGGCCGCCTTTTCGCTGGACAGATACGCGCCCCTGGGGCCCATGGTCACCATGGAAAGCTTTACGCCGAATTCCTTCTGGAGCTTTTCAGCCGCCTTCTCTTCGTCGGTGATCCCCCAGAGGAATTCCACCTCCTCGTCGCTGATCTTCACCACATCTGCCTGGGAAAGTCCCCAGAGGATCTGCTCCCTGGCCTCGTCCGGCGTGTTCCACAGGGGAAGCCGCAGGTTCGGATCGAAGGTGATCCACTTTCCCTTTTTCCGGGCGTATTCCACCGCCCGTTTCGCAGCCGTGCGGACTGGCTCGTCTGTGAGGCTTAAGGTTCCGAAATGAAAGACCTTTGCCTGGTCGATGAGCTCCAGGTCCAGCTCCTCAAAGGAAAGCTGCGTATCTGCCCCAGGCTTTCTGGCGAAGCTGAAGGACCGGTCTCCTCCGGCGTCAAAGGTAACAAAGGCCAGGGTCGTGAACACAGAGCTGTCCTGCCGGATCCCCTTTGTCTCGATCCCGGCCTCCTTAAGGGTATTTATGAGCAGCCCGCCAAAGGCGTCCGTTCCCACCTTGCCCAGAAATGCCGTCCGGAGCCCGTATTTACTTAGAGCCGCCAGGAAATTTCCCGGCGCCCCGCCTGGATTTGCCTTCATGGTGGGATATCCGGCCGCGTCCGTATCCCTGGCTGCAAAATCGATCAGAAGCTCTCCAATGGCTGTCACGTCGTACATGGTAAATTCCCCCTTGTGTGGTAGATTTTAAAGAAATTATAGCAGTGGACGGGATCAGATTCAAGAACGAATGATGGGGGGCAGAAATGCTTTCTATATTTTAGAATGATATGATTTCCATATATTTCCATTTTATTATGTAATATAAGATATTTAGAAAAAGGAGGCCACCATTGGATACATATACGGTTGATCTGGAATCAATGGGAAAGCGGATCCGGGAACTCAGAAATACCCAGAACAAAACCCAGGAAGTGTTTGCTGATATGATACATATTTCATCGTCTTATCTCGCACTGATTGAACAGGGAAAACGTACTGCCAGTCTGGATGTAGTTGCCCAGATTGCGTATACCTGCCATGTCTCTGTTGATTATCTTTTATTCGGAAAACAGGAATCCCCTTCATCAGAAAATTATAAATTTTTCAATATACTCTGCCGCCAGTATTCTGATACAGAAATCAAGCGTGCCTTGAAACTCTTCGCCTTCTATCTTCAGCTTGATAAAGAAAAAGAATACCCATAGACCAGACAGCCGCATCTTCTCTCCCATACGCAGCTGCCCCTTATTTTTACAAGCACAGTAATCCTAAGATTAGATATGGCTAAACACCGGAAAATGTTTGTATTTAATTCATGGATTATGCTATACTGTATTTTAGAAAGGGGCAGCAATTATGAATATACGAAAAATTACTTTTGGGAACTTTAAGTCCCTGTATAACGCAGCCTTCGAACCTGGTAAAGTCAATGTATTTATCGGTGCCAACGGTTCTGGAAAAACTACGATCCTGGAAGCGATCGGTTTATTAAGTGCGGCTATGACCGACCGTGTCGATTCTTCCAGCCTCCAGCGCAAAGGCGTGCGCCTCAGTATTCCCTCGCTTTACAAATCCAGTTTCAAGGATCTTAAGAGACAACGATCCATGATCGATCTTTCCCTGGAATGGGAAGATGACTGCTGTACAGATAAATTCCGTTACGATGTACATCTGACAACTCCTACTGATACCGACTATTGGAAATACCACTCTGAGGCATTTCTTCAGAACGGAGAAAAAATATGGGGACGCAGCAATGCCTCCCAGCAGCAGTCCAACAGTTATATCGGCTTCTTTCTCATTGATAATGACCCAGAACTGACAACCGGCCACAAAATCGCGGAGGATTTTTCATCTTACGGTATTTTCCAGCCAAACACCTTGACTTTGAGAGGCACGATCCCAGATCCCAATCAGGTTTCTCCTGTCGGATTGAATGGCGGACGTCTGGCCGAGGCGATCCGGACACTGATCCATGAAAACGACGGGGATCTGTTTTTCGGAAATTTATATATGGATGACATCCTTGACATGATCGACTGGGCCTCCGATATATCTGTGGATACGCCAAAAAAAACAACGATCAACGCCAATATCCCCACAACACGCCAGGTCATTGAATTTACAGACCGCTATATGAAGGATACCGCTCGTTTTACCGGTTATGATGCCAGCGAGGGAGCCTTATATGTCCTGTTCATGCTGACGCTTGCCATGCATCCCATGGGTCCATCTATTTTCTCAGTAGACAGCTTTGACCACGCGTTAAATCCCCGCCTGGCAAAAAAAATGATCCAGGTGTTCTGTGAACAGATTATCCAGAATAATAAGCATGTTTTTCTGACCACCCATAATCCGCTGGTACTGGATGGACTGGACCTGCAGAATGACGATATACGGCTGTTTGCCGTAGACCGTGACAGTAACGGATATGCCCAGATCCGGCGGATTTCTGTTTCCCAGGAGCTGATCGATGAAGGTCTTCCTTTATCCAGGCTCTGGATCAGCGGAAGACTGGGAGGTGTTCCATCACTGCTATGAAAAATATAGGGATTATTTGTGAAGGTCCAACCGACTACATCATCCTTAAAAATGTTATTAATCTTATAACCGGAGATACCAACTATTTTGTACTGCTTCAGCCTGAGCCTGATCTGCGCGGACAATACGTGAACGGATGGAAAGGCGTCTGGAAATGGTGTCATGATTACGCCAGTATCCGGATGCAGCTTATGGATAAAATTCAGCCCACGTTGGACTTTCTGGTCATTCAGATGGATGGTGACGTATCCAGAAAGGAGAAAGTCTCCCATTGCGGGTGTGGCTCAGTGAAATGCCCCCTCCAAAATATCCGGAATCCTTTGGAGTGTGACATTAAACCAGAATACCGGAATAACTGCCCTGTCTTGCTTCCCTGCCCTGAGCACAACGCACCCGTTTCCAGTTATATGGAACACCTGAAGTCTTTGATCCGTTCATGGTTAAAAGAAATAGACCGTACCTGCATCGCTATCCCCTGCGACAGCACCGAAGCCTGGATCGCTGCCGCCTACGATAACCTGCCCGAAATTGAATTTATGGAAAACCCCTGGGAAAATGTCATCGCTAAGAAGAAGATATATCATGGTATACGAATTTCCGGAAAAAACAAACGAGCCCGGATTTTTGAACAGTTTGCCCCAGTTGTCTGTAAAAACTGGGACCGGGTAACAGAACTCTGTCTGAGCGCCCGGGAATTTGAACGAGATATCTCTCTTCTTGGCAGATAAATAAAAAATAGCAGCCGCACCGGATTTCTCCGATGCGGCTGTCCTCTCCTACTTCTCAAAATAACAGTCTCCCAGATAATGGAGGGCTGTATTTTTATTAAACTGGAATCCCTTAAGATCTGCCCTTCTTCCCACCATATTGCTCTTATAATACAGCGGCACCCACGGACAGAGCTCATTTAAGCGGACCTGGAGGTCCCTATATGTCTGAAGCCTCTTCTCCCGGTCTGTTTCCATGCTGGCGGCGTCGATCATTTCATCCACCTTTTCATCCCTGAGATATGCCCGGTTTCCGTTCATGCCGCAGTTTTTTGAATGGAACAGCGGCGTCACACTGTATTCCGGATCACAGGTGGTATTGGTCCAGCCCAGGATCAGGAGCTCATGCTCTCCGGCGTTGATCGCATCCTGGAACGCGCCCCACTCGTAAACGTTGATGTCCACGTTGACGCCGATCTGGGCCAGCTGGGCCTGGACCACCTGGGCGGTACGGTTCCTCACGTCTCCGGATACGTACATCTTAAGATCCAGCCCGTCCCCATAGCCTGCTTCTGCCAGAAGCTCCTTGGCCTTTTCCAGATCCTGGGGATACGGCTGCACTTCCTCATTCCACCCCGGCAGGGTCTTTGCAATGAAGGAGCTGGCCACCTCGCCGCGGCCTTCTACGATCGTATCCACAAATTCCTGGCGGTTCATGGCATATGTAATGGCCTGGCGCACCCGGACGTCATCCAGTCCCTTTTTCGTGGTATTGAACGCCATGAATTCCACTGAAGCCGACGGCCAGCTTTCCAGTACCAGCTCATCATTGGCTTCCACGTTGGCGGCGTCCACCGGATCCACCGTTAAGATCACGTCGATCTCTCCCGTTTCCAGGGCAATGGTCCTGGCGCTCCCCTCGGGAATGATCCGGTTGGTGATGGAAGTGGCTGTGGCCGGTCCGTCAAAGTAATCGTCAAACCGCACCAGCGTCCAGTGATCGTTGGGGACCCATTCCTTAAACATGAACGGTCCCGTTCCTATGGGCTCTTCCCCGTATGTCTCCCCGGCCTCAGTCACAGCCTTCTCCGACAGGATCTTCATGCTGGTGTCATTGAGGACATAAAGAAGGGACGGATATGGACGGGAAAGATGGATCGTCAGGTCATAATCCCCCTCCACAGAAACATGGTCGATGGCCGACGCGTTGGACATGGCCTTGGGCATGGTCTTGGCCCGCTCCAGGCTGAATTTCACATCGCTGGCCTTCAGTTCCTCCCCATTATGGAACTTCACGCCTTCCCGGAGCTTAAATTTATAGGTTTTGTCATCCACCATCTCAAAGCTCTCCGCCAGGTCCCCTACGACCTCCCGGTTCTCATCGATCTTTACCAGGCCGTTATAAATGTGGCGGTTCAGCGTTGCAGACGGAGAATCCACTCCCACCTGGGGATCCATGGACCGGATATCGCTGGTGTTGGCAGAAATAATATCCGTCCGCCCAATGGACGGCTCCTTCTCCCCCTGGCTGGCTTCCTCTAACGCCTTTTCCGTCTCCGTCCCCGCTAAAGCCGTCGTTTCCCCCTTTGGCTCCGCCGCTGTTCCAGTATCTCCCCCGCTGTTTCCGCAGCCCGACAGCGCCATGACGCCGGCCACCGCCAGCATCGTCAGTTTCCCATACATACCTTTCCTCATACAGTGCTCCTCCTTGTATATAGTTTTTACATATTCCCCTCTTGATTTTCCCACCGGGCGGTCCACCTTCTGCATATCTCCAAAACCTGCTTCATCTGCCCTGTGAGCCGGTTCCTCTGACGCACGAAGCGGGTCTGCACCGCCAGATAATATTCCTCTTCCGTATTTTCCCGGGTCAGTCCCTCTGCCATGGCAAGCCCGGAAAAAACAGGAGCCTTCACCGCCGGATCCTGGTGGTACGGACTGGACGCCGTATAGGTGATCCTCGCCAGCTCCCCGGCAGTCTCCAGAATGGCGTCATCTGTATTTTCCTGGCCTTCCATGGACGCTTCAAGGTCCATGACCGCCTCCCTCAGCCTGCCAAGCACCGGCCACACCGGAGAAAGGTCAAAGTCTCCGCCAAGCCTCTCTTCAATGGCGCGGAGGCGGGACTCCATAAAGTCCACAAAGCCGCTCATGTCTGCCGGGAGCTTCCCGCAGTTCGCGAAGAATGCCGCCAGCTCCCCAATGACCCTTGTATCCCGCAGCGCCACCTCCGGATCCACCTTATCAAAGGTATCCTCTCTGGTGTGCCACCAGTAAAACATTTCATGATCCTTTTTTATAAACTTCGGCATAATGGCAAAGGGAATATCCGCTCCCCAGAAGGTCTGGTCTGCAAACCGGGTCATGGACACCGGCGGATCCGGCTCCCCCTCGTTGAATCCCCTCAGGAATTCCCGGTCAAAGTCTGCTCCTTCCAGCATGGACGTCTGGAACCCCACCACATCAGAGCCCTTGCAGCCACAGATATCCATATTGATATGCGCCACACAATTTTCCTTCAGCTCCTCCCAATGGTGGTCGTAATACCAGGCGGATCCGGCATAACGGCCGTCTGAATGGCCGGACCACCAGGCGAACACCACTGACCGCTCCAGCCGCTCCCGGTTCTCCTGGAACACTCTGGCAAGCTCCATCATGGCGGCGTTGGCCACTCCGTTATCCGTGGCCCCCTCATACCAGGAATCATAATGGCCGGAGACGAGTACAAATTTTTCCGACCTTCCCTGGATCCGCGCCACTGGCATGGTGCTGGAAACGATCCCCTGGCACATCTCAATGCTGAGACGCACGGTCAGCGGACCGGACTCCAGCCGTTTTTGCAGCTCCTCCCCGGCGCTTTTCCCGATCTCCGCAAACGGGATCCCCGGATAATGCCAGACCAGGTCCTCCGGCTCCGGCGTTCCCCAGACTCCCCCCAGAGTCCCATGGTGCGCCAGGTCCGCGTGCCAGATGGTCAGCACCCCCAGGGCTCCGGCCCGTTTTGCCTCACACGCAAACGAAAAGCTGTTCTCATACGTCAGGACCAGTTTCCCGGAAAAACCGGCCATCCTGGCCCTCTGCTCTCTCTGGCTGCAGCCTCCGGCTGCGCTTGTCCGGTCAAAAACCAGCTCCGCCTCCAGATCCTTCGCTGTTCCGCTGTATACATACGGGGTCAGAGGCACCGCCGCCTCTATGCTGTCCCCCTGGACCCGCAGAGACGCCGCCCCGGGAAGGCTCCGGTATACCTGGTATTTTTCCCGTTCCACAGGGATCCCCAGCTCCTCCATCCGTTCCGCGATCCGCTCGGCCGCTTCCTCTCCGTCTCTGGAGCCCGTATACCGGTCCAGGCGGCAGAACATCTCCACATCCTTCATGATCCGCGACTTGTCCAAGGCTCCGCTGACCGCTTCTGAAAATTCGGTTTTTTCATACAAAATCCTTTTTTTATCTTTTATCTTCTTCATCCCCTTTTATAAATATTAAAATATTTTCATATATTCATAGTATCATCTGATTATTTTCTCGTCAATAGATTCATTCACAAAAACAAAAAGAAAGTGTACAGTTCCCTTTTTTACGGTTATCTGTACACTTTCTCTTATTCTGAATGAATCTGTCTCCCGGCGCGGCGTCCCGGTCTCCTTACCGCTTCACCAGCAGAGATTTCCCAGTCATCTCCTTCGGCTGCTCCATGCCCATGAGCTCGATGAGCGTCGGAGCAATATCGGCCAGGCAGCCGCCCTCTCTGAGGCCATACTCTGCGCCTGCATTCACCAGGATAAACGGCACCGGATTCGTCGTATGGGCCGTAAACGGTTCTCCGGTCTCATAATCCACCAGCTGCTCCACATTTCCATGGTCTGCGCAGATGAACATTGCGCCGTCTGCTTTTTCTATGGCCTCCACGGCTCTTCCCACACAGGCATCCACAGCCTCCACCGCCTGGATGGCCGCGTTCTCCACTCCCGTATGGCCCACCATATCCGGGTTGGCAAAGTTGATGATGATCACATCATATTTTCCAGAGCCGATGGCCTCCACCAGCTTATCGCACACCGCCGGGGCGCTCATCTCCGGCTGCAGGTCATATGTGGCCACCTTGGGGGATTTCACCAGGATCCGCACCTCTCCCGGATTGGGCTCCTCCACACCGCCATTGAAGAAGAAGGTCACATGGGCATACTTCTCTGTCTCCGCGATCCTGGCCTGGGTCATATGGTGATCCGCCAGGAACTGGCCCAGGGTATTGGTGATGGCTTCCTTTTTAAAGGCCACCAGCTTATTGGGGATGGTCTCATCGTAATCCGTAAAGCAGACGTAGACCAGCTCCAGTCTCTTATCCCGGTCAAAGCCTGTGAACGCATCGTCACAGAACGCGCGGGTGATCTCTCTGGCCCGGTCCGGACGGAAGTTGAAGAAGATCACAGAGTCCTTATCCTGGACCAGACCCACAGGCCGTCCGTTCTCAGTGATCACCGTGGGAACCACGAACTCGTCGGTCTTTCCTTCATCATAAGACGCCTGTACGGCCGCAGCGGCGCAGGGATCCTGCTTTCCCTCTCCCTTTGTAAGGGCCTTGTAAGCCAGCTCCACACGATCCCAGCGGTTATCCCGGTCCATGGCGTAATAACGGCCCATGACAGAGGCCACCTTACCGACACCCAGTTCCTTCATTTTTCCTTCCAGCGCCTCCACAAACTCCCGGCCAGAGGAGGGAGGCGTATCCCTTCCATCCAGGAAGCAATGGACAAACACCTTATCCAGTCCGTTTCTTCTGGCCAGCTCCAGAAGCCCGAAGATATGGGTCATGTGGCTGTGTACGCCTCCGTCGGATACCAGTCCCATCAGATGAAGGGCAGAGCCGTTCTTTTTACAATTCTCCACTGCCTTTAAAAACTCGCTGTTTTCAAAGAAATCCCCATCCTCGATGGCCTTTGTGATCTTCGTCAGCTCCTGGTATACGATGCGGCCTGCGCCCATGTTCAGATGGCCCACCTCAGAGTTGCCCATCTGCCCGTCGGGAAGCCCCACGGCCAGCCCGCTGGCATTTCCCTCCACAAAGGGGCATTCCTTCATCAGCCGGTCCATCACCGGGGTATTGGCCTCCAGGACCGCATTTCCCCGCTTTTCCTTATTTAATCCATATCCGTCCAGGATCATCAATACAACTGGTTTTCTGCTCATATATTTCTTCCACTCCTTTATTGGTCTGTATCCTTTAGAAACGCTTCTATTGTATATCATTTAACAAATTCCCGCAACTGTTTCATGGAAGTATCTGTTATTTTTATAACAGGGTACCTCTGGTATTTTTTAATTTTTCTTTTTTCTTCACACTTCCTTCACAGAGATTCCAAACTTTCGTCACATTTTTCCCGTATCCTATTATCTGTAACAAGGTACCAGACCTTTATACACTTTTTCATACTTGGCCGGCGGCTCATACCCGCCGGCTCCTCCCATTTATAAAGAGCTCCGGCGTTTTTACTGGATCCACATTTCTCCCTTTAGATTCTTGTTGAATTTTTTGAAATTTTTTGTATTTTCCTCTTGCTTTTTTTGAAACCCTGTGGTATTATTAATGAGCTCGCTGATACAGAGCACAACATCGAGGCGTGGCTCAGTTTGGTAGAGTGCTGCGTTCGGGACGCAGAGGTCGCAAGTTCGAATCTTGTCGCCTCGATTCCGGCCTGTTGGTCAAGCGGTCAAGACGACGCCCTCTCACGGCGTAAACCCGGGTTCGATTCCCGGACAGGTCACGATTTAAACCGGTTATCTGAAATTCAGATAGCCGGTTTTTTGTTTCCAGTATCCTGCCGAGCAGGACCTCCTTCGGAAAGCCCGGCCCCCACTCCTGTTCTTTAAAGCTCCTGGACACAAAATGGGATGCTGCCGGAGCCGGAAAAAAGCCCGCTCCACGCTGCATCCCATTTTTAATTTTATCTGCGGCTCCTATTCCACCTCGTCCTCGCTGACCAGCTCGTCGTACTCCGCGGAGTCCAGAAGCTCGTCAAAGGCATCTGCCACGATCTCATACTCCTCATCGCTGTCAATGTTCTCCAGATCCGGATTTCCATTGATATCTTCCACATAACGGTATAAGTAAACCTCTCCGTCTTCGGCCTCTCTGCCATCCAGGGGAAGAAGGGCGATGTACTCTTTCTCTCCAGCCTCAAAGATCGTCAGCACCACGCACTCCAGCTCTGTGCCGTCGTCCAGAGTCAGGGTCACTGTCATCTCTTCATCGTTCTCAGCGTCCGGGTTTACAGGACCGTTCTTTAAATTTTCGTTTGCCATAACCGTTCCTCTCTTTTTTCAAGTGTACCATATTTTATAAGGTAAATACAGCATATCAGTAAACCCCGTAAAAATCAATACTCAATTCCCTTTCTTGCCAAAATCCCCCGGTCATAGGGGTGTCTGACCTTTTGGATCTCCGACACATAATCAGCGGCTCCGAGGATCCGCTCCGACGGCGATCTGCCGGTCAGTACCACCTCCAGCCCACCGGGCCTGTCCTCCAGAAACTCCAGGACCCGTTCCTCGGGCACCATGCCGTAGGTCATGGCCGCCATGATCTCGTCCAGGATCAGAAGGTCCGCCCCCTCCGCCAGCTCCACGGCCCGGAAAAACTGTTCCAGATTCCACCGGGCTGCCTGCTCTCTGGTCTCCCGGTCCATGGCCGATACGAAGCCGAAGGTCCTTTCACAGGGGATCACCGTGATCCCTGGAATATGGCCCAGTACGGCCACCTCCCCGGAATCGTCGCTTTTTAAAAATCGCACCATCACCACCTTAAGCCCACGTCCGGCGGCCCGGACAGCCATTCCCACAGCCGCGCTGGTCTTTCCCTTTCCGTCTCCGCAGTAAATATGCACCAATGCCATCTGCTGTCCCTTCTCCTTCCATACACTGTCCTGTCCATACGGCTCCTCAGTCCATGCATTCCTTCACGAACCGGGAGATCTCCTGCTTTCTGTGATACCGTTCCTTCACCGCGCAGAGATGGAGCCGCTCCTTCGCCCGGGTCATGGCCACATAAAAGAGACGCCGCTCCTCCTCGATGTCTGCCGGAAGCCCCGCCTTGTGGTGGGGGACGATGCCCTCGTTGGCATCAACGACAAATACGATCCTGTATTCCAGCCCCTTGGAGCTGTGCATGGTGGAGAGGGTCACTCCCTCCGGCCTGCCCGGATCCTTTGCCTCTCTTCTCTTTTCCTTCAGCGTCTCCTCATACTGGCGGATGTGCTCCTTCCATTGCTCCAGGGTGGAAAAGCCGGCCGCGCTCTCTTCGATCTGGCTGGCAATATCGAAAAATTCCTCTGGCCGGATCCGCCGGAATGCGGCAAATTCCTTTAAATAGGTATCATAGCCAACGGCCTGGCGGATGTAGTGGATGGCAGGGCCGGGCCTCAGCCGTCCGATGGTCCGCAGATCCCCCTCCAGGTCCATGACCCGCTCCTGCATCCAGTCCCGGTCCCGGTAAAAATCCCTGACCTGGTCCAGGGACACCAGAGGCGTTTCAAAGGCGTCCCTGGAAAAATACCGGTTGGGCCGGTTCATGATCCGGAAGAAATCGCTGCGGGCCCGGCTCCCATGGCCCAGCTCCAGATACGCCATCAGATCCTTTGCAATCCAGTGACCGTAAAGGCTGGGGATCACATCCCGCATGGAAAAGGGGATGTTATATTCCATCAGTTTTTCTGCCAGAAGCCCCGTTCCGTTCCCGGTCCGGAACAGTACGGCCATGTCCTCAAAGGCAAAGCCCGCCTGGGCGTACTGGCGGATCCGCTTGGCCGTTCCCTCGGCCTCTGCCAGAGGATTTTCATACACGGATACATCCACGGGGCGTCCGGAGCCATGGACCGGAACCAGTTCCTTTTTAAAACGGACCCGGTTCCGGGATATGAGCTTTAAGGAGGTCTCCACGATCTCCCTGGAGGAACGGTAGTTTTCCGCCAGGAGTACGCGGCGGGCCCCCGGATAGTCCTTTTCAAAGCCCAGCATGATCTCCGGCTTCGCTCCCCGGAACCGGTAAATGGACTGGTCGTCATCTCCCACGATGAAAAGATTATTTTCCGGCAGAGCCAGCATCTTCACGATCTCATACTGGATCCGGTTAATGTCCTGGAACTCGTCCACCAGGATATACCGGAATTTCCGCTGCCAGGCGGAAAGGATATCCTTTCTCTGGGAAAACAGCTCATAGCACATGACCAGCATGTCGTCGAAGTCCAGCTTTCCCCTGGCCCGCAGCATATCCTCATAGCCGGTGTACAGCCGTTTGAACCATTCCTCCGGACAGTTCTGGGAATAGTAGCAGGAAAGGTCCATCTGGCTTCCCTTTACATAGCTGATCTCGTTGATCACGGCGGAGATGAACTCGCCCTCGTCCTCCACCTCCAGTTCAGAGTTTTCGAGAAATTCCCTGAAATACTGGCGTTTTTCCTCCTCACCCAGGACACAGCCCGCCGGAAACCGGTACGCCAGCTTAAGGATCCTGTAAAAAACAGAGTGGAAGGTACCAAAGGTCACCCTTCCACTTTCTGTATCGTTTTCTCTGACCGCCGGTCTCAGGGAATAGAACCGCTCCTCCATCTCCCTGGCCGACGCCTTTGTAAAAGTGATCACAAGGATCTCTGACGGGCGGACTCCTGCCCCCAGGAGTCCCGCGATCCTATGGGTGATCACGGTGGTCTTTCCGGACCCCGGCCCCGCCAGGACCATCATGGGCCCCGTCTTATGGGACAGGGCCGTTTTCTGCGCTTCATTAAATTTCATCATCTATTCGCTGACAGTCTCCCTGTAGATAAAATCCTCCTCCAGGTCGTCCATGCGGATCTTTCTCCCCCAATGGATGGAGGAATTGAAATTGCCCTCGGCAACTGTGACGAAGTCATCTCCAATGGTCAGGATGATCACCGAATGCTCTCCGCCCTGATTGTTATACATCCGGATATGGTCTCCCACCCGGAGCTCTCCCCAGTCCAGGCTGTCATACATCTCGTATGAAGCGTCCGGTCCATAAAGCTTATCCTGGACAATGTAAGCAAAGCCCAGGCAGCCGCCTCCGATGCTGTAGCTGTATTCGTAGGCGAAATTCCGGCGGAAGGTGTTGGAGTTGGTCCACCTCTTCCCCTCCGGATATTTCTTCTTCAGGGAAATGATCTTTTCGTATGCCTCCTCGTCGGTCATGTCTGTATTGACCGCGCCGCTCTCGATCTTCTCATTGTCCTCTGTCCGGACATCGTCGATCTCCACGGAATCCTCGTCCGCATCCTGGCGGTATTCCCTCCAGTCGTCTCCGTCCACGATATCCACGACACAGTGATCTGTTTTATCCATCACATAATAAACATCCTCAGACTCCGCATAGACCGTATCCTTTGCCTGGATCCCATTGTCATAAAAATAGTACTGGCTTCCGTCGATTTCCACCAGGCCGGTGGCCATATAACCGGATTCGTCAAAATAATACTGTTTGCTGGCGATCTTCTTCCAGCCAGTGGACATTTTTCCCTTGGAATCATAATACTGCTTTCCATAGCTGTCACTGATCCACTGATTTACCGCTGTCCCTTCCCGGGAGGCAGCCGGAGCCGGCTCCATGATCTTCGTCTGGACCACTCCGTTCACCGTCCACGCGCCGTTTTCATTGACGTCAAAGCCGTCTACCCTGGAGGAAGCGAACATCCAGCCGTTTCCATCAAACCGGTAGCTCTCCGCCACGCCGTTCTGATCTCCATCCAGCCAGAACCAGCCGTTGGCCGGATATGTCCCATCGTCGTTCTGGTACCACCAGCCGCTGGTGCCGTCCTGGGACGCCGGGCGGCTCAGATCCTGTTTCCATTCTCCGGCAAAGGCCGGAACCGTCATGACCACAGTCATGGCGGCAGCCAGACCGCAGACCCACATTTTTTTCATCTTTATTCCCTCTTTTCCTGTCCTACGCCTCCAGAAGTGCGATCCCCTTCCTGATCCGCTCCAGGGACTCCTCTTTTCCAAGTACCTCCATGATCTCAGTGGCTCCTGCCGGGGTCATCTGCTTTCCGGAAACCGCCGTGCGGATGGGCCACATCACGAAGCCGGTCTTTACGCCCTTTTCCGCCACATAGGCGGCCAGGGTCTCATAAAGAGCATCGTTGGAATAATCCTCCTGGGCCTCCAACAGCGGAAGCACCTCCTTTAAGGTCTCCAGGGAGGTCTCCTTTGTGGTCTTCATCTTTTTATGAACATACATCTCCGGATCATACTCCGGAAGCGTCTCAAAGAAATCCACCTGGGCCGCAATGTCCGGGAATACCTCGATCCTGGTCTTTACCATGGCGGCGATCTTCTTAAGATCCAGGGGCTTTGTGATAACAGCCTTTAAATAAGGCTCCGCCTGGGCATAGAAGGGCTCGAAGTCCATCTTCTTTAAATATTCCCCATTCATCCAGCGCAGCTTTGTCATATCAAACACTGCCGGGGATTTGCTCATGTTGTGGTAGTCAAATTCCTTCACCAGCTCCTCCAGGGTAAAGAACTCCTGGTTGCCTGCCGGGGACCAGCCTAAGAGAGCTACGAAGTTTACGATGGCCTCTGTTAAAAAGCCCTGCTCTAAAAGGTCCTCAAAGGAGGAATGACCGCTTCTCTTGCTTAATTTTTTATGCTCCTCGTTGGTGATGGTAGGACAGTGGACGTACACTGGCACCTCCCAGCCGAAGGCCTCGTAAAGACGGTTGTATTTGGGGGAGGAGGACAGATACTCGTTTCCTCTCACCACATGGGTGATCCCCATCAGATGGTCGTCCACCACGTTGGCGAAGTTGTAGGTGGGGTATCCATCGGATTTAATGAGGACCATATCATCCAGCTCCGAGTTATCCACACTGATATCGCCGTAAATGTCGTCGTGGAAGGTGGTGGTCCCCTCCTTGGGGTTATTCTGACGGATCACGAAGGGCATTCCGGCCTTCAGATTGGCCTCCACCTCTTCCTTGGAAAGGCCCAGGCAGTGCTTATCATAGGCCATGATCTCCTCTCCGTTGACGTTCTTCTTTAAGGAATCCAGACGCTCCTGGGTACAGAAGCAGTAATAGGCCTCGCCCTTTTCCACCAGCTTTTTCGCGTACTCCATATAGATCCCGGATCTCTGGCGCTCGCTCTGTACATAGGGGCCGTAACCGCCGTCCTTATCCGGTCCCTCATCATGGATCAGTCCCGTTTTTTCCATGGTACGGTAGATGATGTCCACCGCTCCCTCCACGTACCGCTCCTGGTCCGTGTCCTCGATGCGGAGGATGAAATCCCCGCCCTCATGCTTGGCGATCAGATATGTGTAAAGCGCGGTCCTTAAATTTCCCACATGCATCCGGCCTGTGGGGCTCGGCGCAAACCTTGTTCTCACTTTTCCCATTTTTTTCTTCTCCTGTCATTTCCATAGAATTTTAAGGGGCTTTCCCCATGTTTCTCTTTTATGCCGCCATATCCAGCAGATGGCAGGCCAGATTAAAGTATACCATCAGACTCACCGCGTCCACGATGGTGGTGATCATGGGCGACGCCATAATGGCCGGATCCAGCTTTAATACCTTGGCCCCGATGGGCAGGGTACAGCCGATGGTCTTGGCCGCCACCACAGTGGCAAACATACTGATGACCACCGTAACGCAGATCATGGTGTTTCCCGGATACTGGATCATCAGGCGGATAAAGTTCACCACCGCCAGCACAAAGCCCACCATAAAGCCGACCCGGATCTCCTTCCATAAGACCTTTAATACGTCCGACGGCTCGATCTCTCCCAGGGCCATGCCGCGGATCACCATGGTGCTGCTCTGGCTTCCCGAGTTTCCGCCGGTATCCATTAACATCGGGATAAAGCTTACTAACAGCGGCACCGCCGCAAAGGCAGTCTCATATTTTACCAGGATCGCACCAGTGATGGTGCTGGACAGCATCAGGATCAGAAGCCACGGGATCCTGTTTTTTGCAAGCTGGAACACGCTGGTCTTTAAATACGGCTTTTCACTGGGCAGCATGGCGGCCATCTTCTCGAAGTCCTCGGTGGCCTCTTCCTCCATGACCTCCATCACATCGTCTACGGTGATGATCCCCACCAGACGATCCTCGCTGTCCACCACAGGGATACATAAAAGTCCGTATCTGTTCATCATATCCGCCACAGCCTCCTGGTCCTCGGTGGTGGTCACCTTGATCACATGGGTGTCCATGATGGTCTCTAGGCGTGTCTCATAGGCGTTCATCAAAAGCTCCTTGACCGTGACCACGCCCTCCAGATGGCGCTTTTCATCCATCACATAGCAGGTATAAATGGTCTCCGAGTCCACGCCGTGATGACGGATATAGGCAAAGGACTGCTCTACGGTCATGTTCTTTTTCAGGCCCACATACTCGGCCGTCATGATGCTTCCGGCGCTGTTCTCCGGATAATTTAAGAACTGGTTGATGAGCTTTCTCGTATCCGGCGTCGTATTCTTCAGAACGCGGCGCACCACCGTCGCCGGAAGCTCCTCCAGCATATCCACCGCGTCGTCCACATACAGGTCCTCCACGATCTCTGAAAGCTCCTTATCGGTGATGCTGTTGATGATGTGGCTCTGGCTTTCCGCCGGAAGCTCCGCAAATACGTCCGTGGCCAGGGCCTTGGGCAGCATACGGAACACGATCACGGTCTTTTCCGAATCCAGTTCTTCCATAAATGAGGCGATATCCACCTCGTTGATCTCCAGAAGGGCTTCCTTTAACTGCCGGTACTTTTTTTCCTCCGCCAGATTTAAGAGCTTCTCCTTCTCTTCATTTTCCATAACTTCGTTTGACATCGTTTCTTCCTCCACTCCATATTTTCACCGGCATGGAGGCAAAACGTCCATTAAGAACGGCAATACACATAATGGGACTGCATTATGTCTATTGCCTCAGGTTCCGGGTGGGCGTCTGCCTCTGTCTTGCAACTTCGGCCTTCCATTATGTGCTCACATCCTTTCTTTTCTGGTCTGCCTTTCACATTATAAGTAAATTTTATCCAAATGGCAACCGCTTACGCAGGATTTTCCCAAAAACTTTGTATTCATCCAGCCGTGCGGCAAAGCTCTCCCCTTACTTCTGCTCAGGAATGTAAAATTCTGCCTTTCCGCAGTCCTCGCACCGGAGGACCTGCACGTCCAGTGATCCGCTGGCAAGACGGTTCCAGTCACTGAAAAAGAAGGTCTCCTCCCCCAGCTTAAGCTTCATGGATCCCAGATCCAGCATCTCCCCACCGCAGCGGAGACATGTTTTCCCGGTCCGCTTCTGTTCCCGGTCCTCCCTCTCCTTCTCCTGCTTTTCCTCTCTGGTCCTTTCCGCCTGCTCCACAAATTCCCGCAGCTCCTCCCGGGATTCTGCCCGGCCCGTTTCCCAGGCCAGAAGGCCCCGCTCCACATTGGTCATGGGAGAATATTTCTCATAGCATTCCTTACATACGGTCTGGGTCCCATTGCCGCAGTACAGGGATTTTCTCTCCCACCGCCCCAGGGATCTTCCGCAGAAAATACAGATCTTTTCCATATACATGCCTCCTTCCCGCTCTTTTCTTTATCCTATCACACTGGTCGGCTCCTTTCAACTGCGGAGGCAGTCCAGGCGGTTGACTTATGGCGGAATTTGCCGTATAATAGCCACAGAAAACGACCATCTACACAGGTCGTTTTTTTGTCTGGCTGTACCCCGGCCGCCGTCACGGCCCGGGATGCCTTCATACAGACCTTACATAAAATTACGAGAGGAGAACCAAACCATGTCATCTGAAAACAAAATGGGGGTCATGCCCATCAACAAGCTGATCCTGTCCATGTCCATCCCCATGATGCTGTCCATGCTGATCCAGGCCCTTTATAACATTGTAGACAGCATGTTCGTGGCCCAGATCAGCGAAAACGCCCTGACGGCCGTATCCCTGGCCTTCCCGGCACAAAACCTGATGATCGCCGTAGCTACTGGCACAGGCGTCGGCATCAACGCCACCCTTTCCAGAAGCCTGGGCGAAAAAAACTTCCAGAAGGCCAACCGCATCGCCATCCACGCCCTGTTCCTGGCCTTCATGAGCTTTCTGGCTTTCGCTGTTTTCGGCCTGTTTTTCGCGGAGCACTTTTTCCTGGCCCAGACCAGGGACCCGGAGATCGTGGAGATGGGCACCGTCTATCTCCAGATCTGTACCGTCCTTTCCTTTGGGCTCTTCGGCGAGATCGCCTTTGAGCGGCTCATGCAGTCCACCGGCCGGACCTTTTACTCTATGATCATCCAGGGAACGGGAGCGATCTTAAATATCATCCTGGACCCCATTATGATCTTTGGTCTCCTGGGCTTCCCGAAAATGGGGGTAGCCGGAGCGGCCCTGGCCACTGTCACCGGGCAGATCATTGCCCTGATCCTGGGCTTTGTCCTGAATACCACCAGAAACCACGAGATCCATCTGGCCTTTAAGGGCTTCCGGCCGGAAAAGGAGATCATCGGCCATATTTATGCCGTGGGCATCCCGTCCATCATCATGGCCTCCATCGGCAGCGTCATGACCTTTGGCATGAATAAGATCCTCATTGCCTTCACTTCCACGGCCACTGCCGTATTCGGAGTGTACTTTAAGCTCCAGAGCTTCGTGTTCATGCCTGTATTCGGCTTAAACAACGGTACTGTTCCCATCATTGCCTATAACTTCGGTGCCGGAAGACCGGACCGGATCGTAAAGACTTTGAAGCTGTCCATCGCCTACGCCGTTTCCATTATGATCGCGGGGCTTCTGCTGTTCAACCTGGCTGCTGAGAATCTTCTAATGATCTTCAATGCCTCTGACTCCATGCTGGAGATCGGCGTGCCGGCCCTTAAGATCATCTCCCTGAGCTTTATCTTAGCCGGCTTCGGCATCGCCTGCTCCTCCCTGTTCCAGGCCATGGGCCACGGCATGCTGAGCCTGTGGGTGTCTGTTTTAAGACAGCTGGTGATCCTCCTTCCCGCGGCCTTTCTTTTCGCAAAGACCCTGGGGCTTTCCTACGTATGGTTCGCCTTCCCCCTGGCAGAGGTTTTTTCCGCCGGGGTCAGTGCCGTATTCCTGCGCCATGTTTACAAAAAGGAGATCCTTCCGCTGAAACAGTCCCTCAGCCGGGAGAAATAAGATGCAAAAGAAAAAAGCTGCCTCCGGGACCATGATCCATGGTCACCGGAAGGCAGCTTTTTCGTTTTATTTTTCCTCGAAGGGATATCCCAGGCGTTTAAACACCATATCATAGCCGTCGTTCCCATAATTTAAGGACCGGTTCACCCGGCTGATGGTGGCGGTGGAAGCGCCGGTGCGCTCGGCGATATCCAGATACGTTTTCTTTTCCCGGAGCATCTTGGCGACCTCATACCTCTGGGACAGGGACAGCAGTTCATTGACCGTACACACGTCCTCAAAAAACGCGTAGCACTCCTCCGGAGACTTTAAGGTCAGCACCGCTTCAAAAAGATGGTCCACAGCTTCCGTTTTTATCTTTTTATTCATGTTCAGACTCCCCTTTGTGAGACATATTTTTCCATTATCCGATGGTTTCCCAGCAGCTTCCCTGCCCGATACACAAGTAATATTTTAACACATTAAAGTTTTTAAGTCCAGTCATTTACAAAATATATTTATAAAAACCGCTGTTCTCCCCCCCTACGTCAGCAAGAACTGCTCCACCACCATTGCAACTCCGTCGTCGTTGTTGGAGGCAGTGATATGATCCGCCGCCTTCCGGACCGGAAGCACTGCGTTTTCCATGGCCACCCCCAGGCCTGCATACCGGATCATGGAAAGATCGTTATAGCCGTCACCGCAGGCGATCATCTGCTCCCTGGACAGTCCCGACACCTCCAGAAGCCGCTCCAGGCTCTGGGCCTTATCGATGCCCCTGGGAAGGATCTCCAGGAAAAACGGCTCTGACCGGTAAACGCTGAAGTTTTTTCCCAGGGCCGCCTTCACCCTGGGCTCCACCATGGCCAGATAATCCCCATCATCCATCATCAGGAACTTGGGAACTGGAAAATCCACATAGGACGCCAGATCTGCCTTCTCCACCACCTCCATGGAGTTGATGCGGCTCTCCAGCTTTCCATAGGGACATTCTGCGTTATTGGTGATGATGCGGCTGTCCTCATATGTCAAAATATCCACCCGGTGCTCCTCTGCCAGACCGATGATGGTCCGGTTGGACTCCACCGGCAGCTCCCGGGAAAATACCACTTCCCCGGTGGTGCAGTTCATGATCCGTCCGCCGTTATAGGACAGGATAAAGCCACCGTAGGCTTTCAGATCCAGCTCCTCCGCCAGGGGCATGACCCCCTGGGTCGGCCTCCCGGAGGCCAGCACCACCTTTTTCCCCCTGGCCTGGGCCTCCATCAGGGCCTTTTTCGTCCGGGGCGTGATCACCTTATCCCGGTTCGTCAGAGTGCCGTCCAGATCCAGCACGATGATCTCATATTGGTTCTGCTTCATTTCTAAACTCCTTGGTCATTTTCTGTTTCTTCCAGACAGATCTCCCGGATTCTCTTTCTCAAGGGCAGAAGGAAGGAAGGCGACACCGACAGCTCCCGGATCCCCATTTTCAAAAAGACTTCCGTAAGGGAAGGATCCGCTGCCAGTTCTCCGCAGATCCCGGCCCGGATCCCGGCTTTTTGGGCGTTTTCTGCCACATATGCGATGAGCCTCAGGACCGCCGGATGACGGGGATCGTAAAAATCATCCAGGCGGTCATTCTGCCGGTCCGCCGCCAGGGTGTACTGGGTCAGATCGTTGGTGCCGATGCTGAAAAAATCCACCTTTTCCGCCAGCTCTCCGCTTAAAATGGCAGCCGCCGGAGTCTCGATCATAATGCCCAGGTCCACATGGCCCATGGGGATCCCTTCCCGTTCCAGCTCCTCCCGAACCTGGAACGCCATGGCTTTGGCCTCCTCCACCTCCCAGAGGGAGGCCACCATGGGAAACATCACTGAGACCTTCCCATAGGCGCTGGCCCGGTAGATGGCCCGCAGCTGGGTGCGGAAGATCTCCGGCCGCTTCAGGCAGATCCGCAGGGCCCTGAAGCCCATGGCCGGATTGGCCTCTTTTTCTATGCCAAAATAGTCTGCTGTCTTATCTGCCCCAATGTCCAGTGTGCGGATGACCACCTCTCTTCCGCCCATGCGCTCTGCTGTCTGGCGGTAGGCAGAAAACAGCTCGTCCTCTGTGGGGTACGTCTCCTTTTCCAGATATAGAAATTCACTCCGGAACAGGCCCACGCCTGCGCCCCTGGATCCCAGGACCGCCTCCACATCCTCCGGACCTCCGATATTGGCGTAAAGCTCCACCCGGGTCCCGTCCCGGGTCACATCCGGCAGGTCCCGGATCTCCAGCAGAAGCCTTGCCGCTTCCTCCTGGCGGGCCTTTTTTTCCTTCAGCCTTTCAAGGGTCTCCGGATCCGGATCCACATAGAGGATCCCCTCCTCCCCGTCGATGGCCGCCAGTCTTCCGTCCCATTCCCGGGCCACAGGAACCGACACCAGGGCCGGGATCTCCATGGTCCTTGCCAGAATGGCTGTGTGGGAATTGGCAGAGCCCTGCTCGGTCACAAAGCCCAGGATCTTTTTCTTATCCAGAAGAACGGTCTCGCTGGGAGCCAGGTCCCTGGCTGCAAGGATCACCGGCTCTGAAAGGGCCGGTCCCCTTCCGCACCGTCCGCCGCCCTTTTCCTCTTCCTCCAGGATCCGCAGGAGACGATCCGACACATCCCGGATATCCGCAGCCCTGGCCCTCAGATACTCGTCCTCCATCTCCAGGAACAGACGGCAGAGCTCGTCCCCCACCGTTTCCACTGCAAAGGCAGCGTTGACCCTCTCTCCTGTGATCGCCCTGGTCACAGAATTTCTGTATTCCTCATCCTTAAGAAGCATCCGGTGGCCCATGAACACCGCAGCGCTGTCTGCTCCTGCCTCTCCCAGAGCCCTCTCATACAGGGCTTCCAGCTCCTTTTCCGCCTGCTCCAGGGCCCGCTCATAGCGCGAAAGCTCCCTCTCTGTGTCCTCCACCTGCCGCCGGACCACGCTCGGTTCTTCTTTCTCATAGTACTGGAGCCTTCCCACCGCAGTTCTTTTTAAGACTGATCTTCCTCTGACTATTTCCATACTCCGGTTCCTCCATCCTTTTATTCTAAACATATTTCCTCCAGGAATCAACACCTTCCCCCATCTATGCTGAAAAAAGTGATACTCTTCCGGAGGTCTTGACATTTTTGTCTCCAAAACTCATAATATAACCATACATACTCTTACAAAGGAGGACCTTATGAAATATTTAAATCAGCTGGATCATCCAGATATCCCGTATCCCACCGACGCCGCCACCGAGGGCAGCCGCTTCCACGATCTCTCCATTAAGGAGGCGGGCTGCGGCCTCTGCTCCCTGGCTATGATGGTGGACCGTCTCACCACAAAGACCATTTCCTTAAAGCGCCTGATCGCCCTTTCCTTAAAGCATAAGGCCAATCTCCATCCCGGAACGGATATGAAGATCCTGGGGCCCGTGGTGGCGGATCTGTACGATCTGGACTTTTCCACCACCAACCGCGTGAAAAAGGCCATGCAGCACTTAAAGAACGGCGGCAGCGTCATCGCCAACGTGGGCGGAGACCGGGAAGGCTATACCGGAGTATTTTCCCACGGCGGCCACTACGTCCTGCTTTTATCCGCCGGAAAGGACAGCATCTGTGTCCTGGATCCGTCTTTAAAGGAGGGCAAATACGAGGAACCGGGAAGAGAGGGAAAGGTGCGCCTGGACGCTCCCTTTGCCTACTGCTCCCCGGAGCTGATGGAAAAGGAAACAGATAACCGGAATCCCGGCTTTTACCTTTTCTCCAGAAAAGAGCCCTGCTAAA
The DNA here is from genome assembly GCF_025567195.1 of Alitiscatomonas aceti. Classification (NCBI taxonomy): domain Bacteria; kingdom Bacillati; phylum Bacillota; class Clostridia; order Lachnospirales; family Lachnospiraceae; genus Alitiscatomonas; species Alitiscatomonas aceti. The sequence goes on from NZ_JAOQJF010000001.1 coordinate 111,150, forward strand.
GCAGCGGTCACACCTCCGCCATCCTGCGGTGATACCGGATAAAAAGGATGGCCGATAAAAGCGCCGCCGCACAGACCCAGACCGCCCGTTCTGCCAGCACCTGGCAGAGCAGGGCGCTGGCGGCTGCACCGGCCACAAAGACCAGGTCGATCCAGTAATACCATAATCCGTACTTCCTCTGCTCACCGTTGTTTTCAAGAGTCCCCACGGCCAGAAGCTCGGTCCCGCTTCTTAAATTTCCTGTACACATGGTAGTGGCAAAGGCCATGCCGTGCATCTTCCGGAACGCTTCTACCTGCATGGCGCAGGAAAAACCGATCAGACAGTTCACCAGAGAATTCCACTTCTGGGGCATGAATCCGGCCAGGACCATCACCAGAAGCTCCAGCCACAGGATCCCCTCTTTCCAGTGGACCGTTCCGTTTTCACCCACCCGCATACGGATCCATTCTGTCAGAAAGATCCCCGCCGCATAGGCGGCCACCGGGATCAGATACCGTCCGGCCACAGCCAGATCTCCCCGGGCCAGGCTGATCCCCATAAGGGCGATATTTCCCGTTTCCGCAGTGGCAAATACCTGGCCCCGCACCAGATAGGAATACGCGTCCAGGAACCCGCCGGAAAACATCAGGATCGAACCCAGGCGTATGGATTCGGATACTTTTTTACTCGTCAGCATGTACTTCTCCTTGAATCCAAAGGCCCCACCGCCGCTGTGCAAAACGCGCAGGAAGGACAGTGAGGCCTTATCTGTACTTTCTTGTTTATTTATCCCGCCATTTGGCATAAAGCGTCATGGGACCGGTGACTGTATCCTTTGACAGATCCCAGGGGATCGTCAGATTTTCGTCTGTATACCAGCCCTCAAATACGCTTCCCTCCCGGACAGGCTCCTCCGGCACTGTCACCAGATCGCCGTACATCCGCTTCTGGCTCTCCACCACAGTCCCGCCCCGGGCGTCAAAATCCACCATGTATCCACGGTTGGCATAACCGATCCCAAAGCAGATCACCAGGGCTGCCCCCAGGACAATGATGATCCAGTTTAAGGACCGTTCTGAGATCTTCACATATTTATAAAGACCCCGGAATTCTCTCTCCGGCCCCTTGTCCTGTTCCGGAGAGCCTCCGTTTTCTCTCTTATCTTCCATCTCTTACTTCCGCACCAGATACTTACGCATATCAATGGCACAGGCTACCAGGATGATCAGACCCTTGATGATGTAAAGCATGTTGGGGTCAACGGAAAGGAAGTTCAGTCCGGCGAAGATGATCTGCAGCAGCAGAACGCCTACTACGATGCCGCTGATGCGTCCGATACCGCCGACGAAGGATACGCCGCCGATTACGCAGGCCGCGATGGCGTCACACTCATAGTTGAGACCTGTATTGGCGTTGGCAGATGCGATACGGGCACCGTCGAAGAAACCGGTGATGCCGTACATAACGCCGGCAAGCATGAATACCAGGATGATGGTGCGGGCCACGTTTACGCCGGATACATTGGCTGCTTCCTCGTTGGAGCCAACGGCAAACATATTTTTACCGAAGGTGGTCTTGTTCCAGATCACCCACATAACGGCTGTCAGGATCACTGCGTACAGAACGTATCTGGGGATGGCAACGCCGCCGATGGTGAATAAGGTTCCTGTGATCAGAGAACGGTAGCTGTCGGTCAGTCCGCTTAAGGTCTGTCCGTTGTTGACGCCGTTCATTAAGTACATAAGGATGATACCGTATGTGATCAGCTGGGTGGACAGGGTCACGATAAAGGGATGCAGCTTAAATTTCGCCACGCTGAAGCCGTTTACGAAGCCAACGGCAGCGCCTACGCCCAACACGATCAGAAGCACCACCGGAATGGGCATCGCAGATGTCATGTTGGGGAATACCTTAAATACAGTGGTCAGTAAGGAAGCGGAGATACACGCTGCCAGACCTACCACACGGCCTGCGGAAATATCCGTACCAGTCAGTACGATACAGCCGCCGATCCCCAGGGCGATGGGCAGCTTTGCCGCCGTCAGGGAAATAATATTTACAATTGAAGAAAGACTGATGAATTTGGGCTGTTTCACGGTGATGAAAATGATCGCGATGGCAATGATGATATACATCGCGTTGTTTAAGATCAGATCCCCAATCTTTCTCTGCTGGTCTTTCTTGGAAAGCGCTTTAAATTCCTGTGCTTTGGATGTTGCTTTATTGTCAGCCACAGTTCATTCCTCCTATCCTTATGCAAATTTCGCAGCGAGAGCCATGATCTCTTCCTGCGTCGTTGTTCTTGCGTCCACCTCACCGGCCAGCTGTCCGCCGGACATAACCAGGATCCGGTCGCAGACGCCCAAAAGCTCCGGCATCTCGGAGGAAACCATCAGCACGGTCTTTCCTTCCTTGGCCAGATTAAGGATCAGCTGGTAAATCTCATATTTCGCGCCCACGTCGATACCGCGGGTGGGCTCGTCCAGAAGGAGCACCTCCGGCTCCGTCAAAAGCCACCGGGCCAGGATCACCTTCTGCTGGTTTCCGCCGGATAAGGAACGGATCTGGGTCCTCTGGCTGGGCGTTTTGGTACGCATGGCCTTGATCCCCCATTCCGTGGCTTCGCTCATTTTCTTATCGCTGAGGAACGGACCCACCTTATATCTCTGGAAGCTGGATATGGTGGTGTTGGCCTGGATATCGCGGATGCCAAAAATACCAGTGGCACGTCTTTCCTCGGTCAGCAGGGCAAATTTATTTTTTATGGATTCCCTGGCATTGCGGTTCATCACCCGTTTGCCATGGAGATAGATCTCGCCTTCTTTTCTTGTGGCGATCCCGAAGATATTCTCCAGAAGCTCCGTCCGTCCGGAGCCGTCCAGGCCTGCAATGCCCAGGACTTCGCCCTTTTTCGCCACGAACGATACGTCGCGGAGCTTGGAGTAGGCGGCAGTCAGTCCCTTTACCTCCAACAGAGGCTCTCCTACCACATTATCCTTCTCCGGATACAGGTTTGTAAGCTCTCGGCCTACCATCAGCTTGATGATCTCGTTCATTGTCAGATCCTTCGCCGGCTTTGTGGCGATCCACTGGCCGTCGCGCATGATGGTAACGTCATCCGAGATCCGTAAGATCTCTTTCATCTTATGGGAGATATAGATGATCCCGCAGCCGCGGTCACGCAGCATATTGATGATCCGGAACAGATGCTCTACCTCTTCCTCAGTCAGGGAGGAGGTGGGCTCATCAAATACGATCACCTTGGAATTATAGGAAACCGCCTTGGCGATCTCCACCATCTGTCTCTGGGATACGGGCATGGTGCTCATCACGGTTTTCGGGTCCACGTTCACATCCAGTTCATCGAACAGCTTTTTCGTGGCCTCGTACATTTTGGATTCACTGGTCAGAGGACACCATTTGGAGATCTTCGGGAACCGGCCCAGCCACATGTTATCCATAACATTGCGCTTTAATGCCTGGTTTAACTCCTGGTGCACCATTGCCACTCCATTTTCCAGAGCTTCCTTGGAAGTCTTAAAGCTGACCTCCTTGCCGTCCAGGTAAATATGGCCTGCATCCTTGTTGTAAACACCGAACAGGCACTTCATAAGAGTGGACTTACCGGCTCCGTTCTCGCCCATAAGAGCATGAACCGTCCCGGCACGGACCGTCAGGGAAACATTATCCAGGGCCTTTACGCCGGGGAATGATTTGCAGATCCCCTCCATGCGCAGCAGCACGGGCTGGTTTCCCGATCCAGTGGCATTTGTTGTGTCTTTCATACTCAAATCATCGCCTCCTGATTCTCAAGTATTTCGCTATACGCCGTTTCGTCATACTGGAAACGTCATCTCCGTATGGCGCAGAACAGGACCTTTTTCTGGTCCTGTTCTTTCCCGCGGCAGCCGCCACATGAGCATGCGCACATGTTCATCTGGCCGATGCGCGCGTAAAAAATACGGCCGCACCGAAGTGCGGCCGCATCATCGATGACTTTATTCCTCGCCTGTGTACATAGCGTAAGGAATATTCACACGCCATGTTCCTACTACGTTGGCTGCATCGACACCCTCAAATGTTTCTGCGCTTGTCAGATAGTTTGCTGTGATCTGGGCGATGGTGTTGGCCATACCTTCAGCATCCTGTTTGATGGTACCTGTCATTGTACCGGCTGCGATCGCGTCCTTTGCAGCGTCAGTAGCATCTACGCCGAATACCGGGATCACAGTAGCGCCTTCTTTGTTGTAGCCGGCGTTCTGGAGAGCGGTAACGGATCCGATCGCCATCTCGTCGTTGTTGGCGATAACAAGCTCAACCATGTTGTTGTTTGCTTCGCTGTACTGGGACAGGATCGTCTGCATATACTCGGTAGCTGCTGCTGCGGACCACAGACCGCCCTGGTCAACCAGATATTTGTTTGTGTTGCTTGCGTCATAGAAAGCTAACGGCTTCTTGCCGGCTGCTTCCAGGACCTTGTCCGCATCTTCCTGGCCAAACTGGGTACGTGCGATTGCCTCGGCGTTGCCCTCCTGGCCCTTGAACATTACGTAGGAGATCTGGCCGTCGCCGTTGAGATCTACGGTATCGTAATTCTCAACCAGGTACTCACCGATCATTTCGCCCTGCATATGGCCGGCCATCTCATAATCTGTACCTACGAATACAGCCTTGTCGTATGCGGAAACGACTTCCTCGCTTACAGAACGGTTGAAGAAGATCACCGGGATGCTCTGTGCCTTTGCCAGCTCGATGATATTCTTTGCAGCGTCGTCAGAACCGCTGTCCACCAGGTTTACTACCAGAAGAGAGGTTCCTTTTGCGATGGCTGTGGAAACCTGCTCGGTCTGGGTCGTCTGGCTGTTGTTGGAGTCGTAGTCCTGGTACTTGATGCCAGCCTTATCAAGAGCTGCATCCAGTGCGGAACGCACGCTGGAGATATATGTATCGCCGTATGTATAGTATAATACGGAGATCTCTCCTGCGTCTGCTAAATCCTTGGCGGCTTCTGTAACTGCTTCTGTAACTTTTTCTGTCTCTTTTTCGTCTGCTTTTGTTGTCTCTGCTGCTGCGGCTGTTGTCTCTGCCGGTGCTGCTGCGGACTCCTTCTTATCGCCGCCGCCGCATGCTGTCATGCTGGCTACAAGGCCGGCTGCAAGAAGAACGCTTACTAATTTTTTCATTTTGAATTCCTCCTCTTCTTTCGGTTTGTTATATATTAAACAACCATACCGTATTATACCCCATTCCATAGGTTTTGTAAAGGATTACCGATATTTTTTTATATAGCCTTCCATTTTTTGTATAAATCGGCCCAATCCGACAGAATCCGAGGAGAAATCTCTTGTTTTATATCTACAATTTTCCTTATTTACATCTTTTCACCCGGAACTACCGGTACTGCGCCTTCGGGAACCGGGCAGAAATAGCCGCCGTAGCGTTTCATTTTTGCCTCGTATTCATCCCTGGCCGCCTGTAAGACCTCCGGCTTTTCCATCAGATCCACAGCGGCTGCCGCCAGGACCTTGCCGGCCATGAGCATGGCCTTATGGGCAATGGAGGTGCGTCCGCAGGACACGTTCTGCCAGGAATGGCCCGGAGCCTTGGACGGATATGTGGCGGTATTGATCTGTGCCGTAGGAACCAGCCAGCTCACGTCGCCCACATCTGTGGAGCCCATGCGCGGATGCTCCGAATAGAAATACGGGATCAGGAAGTCGTTGATGGCTTTTGTCCCATGCTCCGAGGCTTTATCTACAAATTCGTAAAGCTCCTCGCTGTCCTCTGTAAAATCTCCTGGGAGCTTATTGTCCTTCATCTCCACAGAATCGCAGAGGGCCTGGGCGTAGGCGATCTCTTCCTCTGTATATTCCGGCATCTCCACCTGGCTGAAGTTTTCCCAGAGGAGCTTCTCCAGCACCTTATTGGGAACTGTATTGGAGCAGCCGTCAATGAACTTCTTCTCCATGGTGGTATCCGTCATCATGGACGCAGCCAGGGCGATCCGGTCCACACGCTCCTGAAGAGCCAGGGCCTCCTTGGCCCAGATGGAGCGCACCATATAGAGCACCTGTGCCCTGGGCTGCACCACATTGGGTGAATCTCCGCCGGCATCAGTGATGGAATAATGGATCCTGGCCGTATCCGGCATATGCTCCCGCAGGAACTGGACTCCAATGTTCATCAGCTCCACAGCGTCCAGGGCGGAACGGCCCTGCTCCGGGGCTCCCGCCGCGTGGGAGGCAACGCCGGTGAATTTATACTCTGTCTGGATGCAGGTATTGCAGGTACCGGAGGTTACCTGGTTTTCTGTTCCCGGATGCCAGGTGAGGGCCGCGTCGCATTCCTTAAATACGCCGTCCCTGGCCATGAAGGCCTTGGTGGCAGCTCCCTCTTCGCCGGGACAGCCATAGAGGATCACCTTTCCGCTCCCCTCTCCCTTTTCCTCCAGATAGTGCTTGATGGCAAAGGCAGCCGCCATGGATCCGGCTCCCAGAAGATTGTGGCCGCAGCCGTGGCCGTTGCCGTTGGATACCAGCTCTTCACGGCTCTGCTGTCCGGCCACCTGGGAAAGCCCTGTGAGGGCGTCGTACTCGGCCAGGATCCCGATCACCGGCTTTCCGGAGCCATAGGACGCACGGAACGCCGTCTCAATGCCGCAGAAGGGGTGCTCCACCTCGAAGCCCTCCTCCTTTAATACCTGGGCGTACAGCTCCCCGGATTTAAATTCCCTCAGGGAAAGCTCCGCAAAATCCCAGATCTTATCGGATGTGTCGATGATCACGTCTGCTTTCTCGTCAATATAGCTTAAAACCTTCTTTTTTTCGTCGGTCATGGTTCTGCCCCTCCTGTTTTCTTCTTAATACAATACCTTGCTTAAAAATTCCTTTGTACGCGGGTTGGACGGATGATTGAACACCTGGTCCGGACTGCCCTTTTCGGCGATGATCCCGCCGTCCATGAAAAATACCCGGTCAGAGACCTCCTTGGCAAAGCCCATCTCATGGGTCACGATCACGGTGGTCATTCCCGTCTTTACCAGGCTCTTTATAACCTGGAGCACCTCTCCCACCATCTCCGGGTCCAGGGCCGAGGTGGGCTCGTCAAACAGCATCACATCCGGCTCCATGGCCAGGGCGCGGACGATGGCAAGACGCTGCTTCTGGCCGCCGGAAAGCTTTTTGGGATACTGGTCTGCCTTTTCCTGAAGGCCTACCCGGGCCAACAGCTCCGCTGCCATCTCATCGGCCTCCTTCTGGCTCTTCTTCCCCAGGAGCACCGGAGCCAGGGTCACGTTCTTCCCCACGGTCAGATTGTTGAATACATTAAAATGCTGGAACACCATTCCCATCTTCTGCCGATGGAGGTTGATGTCCACGCTCTTGTCGGTGATGTCGGTGCCCTCAAAATAAATACGGCCGGAGGTGGGCGTTTCCAGCAGGTTCAGGCACCGCAGGAAGGTGCTCTTTCCTCCTCCTGACGGACCGATGATGGAGACCACCTCGCCCTTGGAGATGGTTTCAGACACGCCCTTTAACACCTGAAGGCTTCCAAACGATTTATGCAGATCCTCCACACGGATCAGTTCACTGCTAGCGCTCACTTGCGTTCATCCTCCTCTCCAGTAATGCGATCAGCTTGGACATAACGAATGTCACAAGGAAATAAATGATGCCCACGATGGTCAACGGCTCCAGAACACGGAAGGTAATGCCGTTGATGGTCTTAAACTGAGTCATCAGCTCTCCGATAAAGAAGGTGGATGCCAGGGATGTTTCCTTGACAATGGCCACAAACTCATTGCAGAGAGCGGGAAGGATATTTTTTACTGCCTGGGGCAGTACGATATGGATCATGGCCTGACGGCTGTTTAAGCCTAAGGACCGGGCCGCCTCGGTCTGTCCCGCGTCCACAGCCTGGATCCCGGCCCGGACGATCTCACAGACATAGGCTGTGGAGTTGACGCAGCAGGCGATCATCACGCAGGTGAACTCGCTGAGATCCAGCGCCGGAAACCACTGGGGCAGCATAAAATAGAAGAAATAAAGCTGTAAGAGGATCGGCGTTCCCCGGATCACCTCCACGTAGACCACGGCAGCAGCGTGAAGGGGCTTAAACCTTCCGATCCCCCAGCTGCTGCGGTGCATCATCGCCATCAGAGAGCCGGACACGGTGCTGATCAGCACCGTGAGAGCTCCCATATATAATGTCATCCATAAGCCATGAAGGAAGAGGGACGAATATTCGGTCCACACCTTTCCCATAACTGTGAAAAATTCCATTGGATCTTCTCCTTTCTTTCCGGCCTATTTCATCTCTATGCCAAGGCTTTCTGCCAGAGCCCGGGCTTCCTCGGTCCACTGGCTGTAAAGGCCCGATTCATTGACCTCTGCGATGATCCCGTTTAAGGCCTCCAGAAGCTCATCCTCGCCCTTTTTAACGGCGATGACATTGCCCTCGTCGGAATGATCAAATTTAAACTCCGTCATGGCGATCTCCGGGTAGGACTTCATCAGCATCTCTCCGTTATCGTAGGAGACTGCCAGAGCGTCGGCCTTCCCTGTGGTCAGCATCAGAACGCCGTCGGTGATAGCTGTAACTGGCTGGAACTGGATATCCGACGGAAGCTGTTCTGTCACCAGGGACTGCTGCAGGGAGGCATTCTGGGCTACGACCTTCTTTCCGGAAAAATCCTCCGCTGTTTTATAGGAAGCCGCATCCTCCTTCAGCACCAGAAGGGTATGGCCCTTATCCTCAGACTGGATGTTGTAACGGTCCGAAAGTCCCAGGGTCTCGGCACGCTCCTCAGTATAGGCAAATCCGGAGATTCCCATATCGATGGTGCCGGAGGCAAGTCCCTGCTGGATCGCGGAAAACTCCATAGCCTTGATCTCCAGCTCCACTCCCAGCTTTTCAGCGATATATTTGCCCAGCTCAATATCGGAGCCCACGTACTCGACGCCCTTCGCGCCAACGTTTTTAAACTCCATGGGAGCGAAATCCGGCGCGGTCCCCATGGTGATCTTTCCAGAAGCCAGGATCTTTCCCAGACGGCTTTCGGGATCCACATCCACGGCGGACACGGTGGCTTCTGCCTCACTTCCATCTCCGGCCTTTTCAGTCTCTTCTGCCGCAGCTGCTGTGCCGGAGGACTCTGCCTTCGTATCTGCTGCAGTCTCCTTGCTTTCTCCGCCGGAACATCCGGTCATCCATGCCATGGATATCATCGCTGCCATTGCCACAAATACATGCTTTTTCATAATTATTCCTCTTTTCTTTTTTTTATGCTTCATATATGCAGTTTCCAACGGCCATTTATTGGTGGCCTTTGTTTATGTTACGCATTATAATGCATAAATATTCTTTTGTAAAGAGATTTTTTGAAAAAATATGCATTTTATCCATTCCGTATAAATTTTTATGCATACCACCCGAAGGCGGTATGCATAATGGATAATCATTTATGGATTTAGATGTCTGCGATATTGATGAGCGTAAGCTCCTGGGCACGGTTCTCCATACTGGTCACCAGGGCCCTGGCCGTATCAATGGCTGTAAGGACCGTTACGCCGGTCTCGATGGCGTTTCTGCGGATGATAAAGCCATCGTGGCTGCGCTCGGCTCCCTGGGCCGGGATGTCGATGACCAGGTCGATCTCATGTCCCAGGATCAGATCCAGGATATTGGGAGACTCCTGCTCGATCTTGCGCACAGGGATGGTCACTACGCCCTTCTGGTACAGGTACCGGGCGGTTCCGTTGGTACAGAAGATCCGGTAGCCCTGGGCCTTGAAGCGGGCGGCAATGTCCACCATCTCCTCCTTATCGGAATCGCGGACAGTGATGATCATGTTCTTATACTTGGGCAGCTTGATACCTGCGCCCTGGAACGCTTTATAAAGGGCCTCGTTGAAGGTCTTAGCGATACCCAGGCACTCTCCGGTGGATTTCATCTCCGGCCCCAGGCTGATGTCTGCGCCGCGGATCTTTTCAAAGGAGAATACGGGCATCTTGATCGCAAAGTAATCGGCCTCTTTCTGGAGTCCGGGAGTATAGCCCAGTTCCCTGATGGTGTGGCCGCAGATGATCTGGGTCGCCAGGGGAACGATGGGGATCCCCGTTACCTTGCTGATATAGGGAACCGTTCTGGAGGAACGGGGATTTACCTCGATGATGTAAACATCCTCTCCGTCCACAATGAACTGGATGTTGATCATTCCCTTTACATGAAGGGCCCTTGCCAGCTTTTCTGTATACTCCACCAGGGTCTTCTTATTGCCCTCAGTGATGCTCTGGGCCGGGTAAACGGAGATACTGTCGCCGGAATGGATACCGGTACGCTCGATATGCTCCATGATACCCGGGATCAGGATATCGGTGCCGTCGCAGATGGCGTCCACCTCGATCTCCTTGCCCATGATATATTTATCCACCAGGATCGGATGCTCCTGGGCGATCTGGTTGATGATGCCGATGAACTCGTCGATATCCTCGTCGCAGATGGCGATCTGCATGCCCTGGCCGCCAAGAACGTAGGAGGGGCGCACCAGTACCGGATAACCCAGCTCGTTGGCTGCCTTTTTGGCCTCCTCTGCTGTAAATACGGTCTGCCCCTTAGGTCTGGGGATGCCGCACTGCTCCAGGATCTCATCAAACCGCTCTCTGTCCTCGGCCGCGTCCACGTCCTCGGCTGCGGTTCCTAAGATCGGGACACCCATTTTCATCAAAGCCTCCGTCAGCTTGATGGCTGTCTGGCCGCCGAACTGGACAACGGCTCCGTCGGGCTTCTCGATATCCACGATGCTCTCCACATCCTCAGGAGTCAGAGGCTCAAAGTACAGCTTGTCGGCAATATCAAAGTCCGTGCTGACGGTCTCCGGGTTGTTGTTGATGATGACGGTCTCATAGCCCTCTTTCTCAAAGGCCCAGGTGCTGTGTACGGAACAGAAGTCAAACTCGATGCCCTGGCCGATCCGGATGGGGCCGGAGCCCAGGACCAGCACCTTCTTCCTGCTGGTGGTTCCGTCCGCCTCATTCTCACTGCCGAAGCAGGAGTAGTAATACGGCGTCTCAGCCGCAAACTCAGCGGCGCAGGTATCCACCATCTTGAAGGCGGCGCGGATGTTGTTCTCATAGCGCATGGCCTTTACCTCATCCTGGGAAAGACCTGTGAGCCTTGCGATCACGTTATCCGGGAATTCGATGCGTTTTGCTTCCTTTAAGAGCTCCGGAGTCAGATCTTTTCCGGCGGCCTTAAGGGCAGCTTCCATCTCCACCAGGATCGCCAGCTTGTCGATGAACCAGATATCGATCTTTGTGATCTCATGGATCATGTCATAGGAGAAGCCGCGGCGCAGGGCCTCGGCGATGACCCAGATCCGGCGGTCATCCACACGGTTCAGCTCCTCTTTAAGCTCCGCGGATGTAAGTCCGGAATAGTCATAAGAAAGGAGGCAGTCCACGTGCTGCTCCAGGGAACGGATGGCCTTCATAAGGCCGCCCTCAAAGCTGGTGCAGATACTCATGACCTCGCCGGTAGCCTTCATCTGGGTTCCCAGGCTGTGGCTGGCGTTGATGAATTTATCAAAGGGAAGACGCGGCATCTTCACGACTACATAGTCCAGCATGGGCTCAAAGCTGGCGTAGGTTTTTTTCGTTACGGCGTTTTTGATCTCGTCTAAGGTATAGCCCAGGGCGATCTTGGCGGCAACCTTTGCAATGGGGTAGCCGGTGGCCTTGGAGGCCAGTGCAGAAGAACGGCTCACTCTGGGGTTTACCTCGATCACGCAGTATTCAAAGCTGTTGGGATTTAACGCGTACTGCACATTGCAGCCGCCGGTGATCCCCAGCTCAGTGATGATCTTTAAGGCGGAGGTACGGAGCATCTGGTACTCCTTGTCTCCTAAGGTCTGGGACGGAGCCACAACGATGGAGTCGCCGGTATGAACGCCCACCGGATCGATGTTTTCCATGTTGCAGACGGTGATCACGTTTCCGGCGCCGTCGCGCATTACCTCGTACTCGATCTCCTTCCAGCCGGCAATACACCGCTCCACCAGGACCTGTCCCACACGGGAAAGGCGCAGGCCGTTTTCCAGGATCTCAGCGCACTGCTCCGGATCTTCTGCAATACCGCCGCCGGAGCCGCCCAGGGTATAGGCCGGACGAAGCACCACCGGATAGCCGATCTTTTCTGCCACGGCCAGACCGTCCTCCAAGCTTTCCACGATCTCGGACGGAGCCACCGGCTCGTTGATCTTTTCCATGGTCTCCTTGAACATTTCACGGTCCTCGGCCTTTTTGATGGTCAGAGGCGTGGTTCCGATGAGACGCACGTTATTTTTTGCAAGGATACCGGCCTCTTCCAGCTCCATGGCCAGGTTTAAGCCGGCCTGGCCGCCCAGGGTCGGGAGAACGCTGTCGGGCTTTTCCTTCATGATCAGCTGCTCCACCACCTCTGTGGTCAGCGGCTCAATGTATACCTTATCGGCAATGTCCTTATCGGTCATGATCGTGGCCGGGTTGGAGTTTAAGAGCACGACCTCCACGCCCTCCTCCTTTAAGGAACGGCAGGCCTGGGTTCCTGCATAGTCGAACTCTGCGGCCTGGCCGATGATAATGGGGCCGGAGCCGATCACTAGTACTTTCTTAATATCTGGGTTCTTTGGCATTATCTTCCCTCCTCCATCATACGCATAAAGCGGTCAAACAGGTATCCGGAATCCAGAGGACCGGGACAGGCCTCCGGATGATACTGCACGGTGAAAATATTCTTTCCCACATACTTTAAGCCTTCGTTGGTCTTATCGTTCACGTTCACGAATGCCGGGACAGCCACGCTGGGATCCAGGCTTTCCTCATCGACTGCATAGCCATGGTTCTGGGAGGTTATGTATACCCGTCCTGTTTCCAGATCCTTGACCGGATGGTTTCCACCGCGGTGGCCGTATTTCAGCTTATACGTCTTCGCTCCGGTAGCCAGGGCCATTAACTGGTGGCCCAGACAGATGGCAAAGATCGGAACGCTGGACTCATATAACTTCCTTACTTCCTCAATGATCCCCACGTTCTCGGCCGGGTCTCCGGGGCCGTTGGATAACATGATCCCGTCGGGATTGGTCTTTAAGATCTCTTCAGCCGGAGTATCTGCCGGATAAACCGTCACCTCGCAGCCTCTCTTATTTAAATTCCGGGCAATATTGTCCTTTGCACCGCAGTCCAGCAGCGCAACCTTTTTTCCGTCTCCGGGAAGCACATAGGGCTTCTTCACAGAGGTCTTTAACACAACGCCCTTCACCGTATACTGACGGATCTTCTCCTTCACTTCCTCCAGGTCATAGTCCCCGTTGGTGGTGATCATACCGTTCATGGTTCCTTTTTCTCTTAAGATCTTCGTAAGGGCTCTTGTATCGATTCCGCTGATACCTGGAATATCCTGTTCTTTTAAGAAATGATCGATGGTGTCCCCGCTTCTGAAATTGCTGGGAATTCTGGATAATTCTCTGACAATATAGCCGTCCGGCCATGCCTGTCTGGACTCCATGTCCTCACGGCAGATACCGTAATTGCCAATTAAAGGATAAGTCATTACCACTGCCTGTCCCGCATAGGAGGGATCGGTAAGGACTTCCAGATAACCGGTCATGGATGTATTAAACACAATTTCACTGATTACTTCTCTGGAGGAGCCGATGCTTGTTCCTTCAAACACAGTTCCGTCTTCCAGTATTAAATATGCCTTCATGACGCCACCCTTTCTTTTTTGTTATCCGGGCTTTTCTATTTTAGCCCAAATTTTCACTATTCTATCATATTCATATGGTTTTTGCAAGCGGTTGCTGTCGATTTCTGGATTTTTTTTAGGAACAATTTTCAGATCCCCTTCTCAGAGCAGAAATCCGGCCCGGAAGCTCAGATCCGGGCTCCGGGCCAGGGTTCTTCTTATGATTTTAAAAGCTTTTTGTCAAACTCGGGGTTAAAATAATAATAGTTGGACGGATCCAGTTTCTCCTTGACCTTTTCCAGGGCCTCTCCGAACCTCTGGAAGTGGACGATCTCCCTGGCCCTTAAAAATTTCAGCGGGGCCAGCACGTCCGGATCATCGATGACCCGGATCAGGTTCTCATAGACCACCCGCGCCTTCTGTTCCGCCGCCAGGTCTTCAAAAATATCTGTGACGGCGTCTCCCTTACTCTGGAACTCGCAGGCGTTGAAGGGGATGCCTGCCGCTGCCGCCGGCCAGAGCCCTGTGGTATGGTCGATATAATAGGCGTCAAAGCCGGCCGTTTTTGCCTGCTCGGGAGTCAGGTTCCTGGTGAGCTGGTAAACCATGGCGCAGATGATCTCCAGATGTCCCAGCTCCTCGGTGCCGATGTCCGTCAGGAGGCCGCCCACTTCCTTACAGGGCATGGAATATCTCTGGGCCAGATACCGCATGGATGCCGACAGCTCCCCGTCGGGGCCGCCAAACTGGCTTAAGATCAGAGACGCTGTCCTGGGACACGTATTCTTAATGTTCACCGGATACTGCAGCCGTTTCTCATAATTCCACATTATAAAGCGCCTCCTTCCCATGGCATTGGTCCGTCTGACCAGGTAAAGTGCTTCTGGTCCGGGTATTTTGTGAGACTTCTGCTCTGGTTGTTGGTATCCGGGCATACCAGATCCATGGTCAGAGGCTCGAACTGGTCCGCGCGGATCTCCATCAGCTCCCTCCGCTTTTTCGATGCCTCCGAAAACGCCTTCAGAGCCTCCTGATCTGTGGGGTGGGTATCCAGATACAGAGTCAGATCGTTGACCATGAAGCTGGCCTCCCCGATCTTCTTCATAAGCTGCATACGGTCCATATTGTTATCCATGGAGCCCGCCTCCTTTCTCCGCCGCATAAAAGGGCTGGTCCAGGGACGGGAACACGGTGCCCTCCCGCAGGGCTTTTTCTGGATCGTACAGGGTCTCCCAGGGCTGGACTGGAGCCTGGACCATGGCCAGGACCGGAGCCGCCGGGACATTTCCATTTTTACACGTACAAAAATCCATTGCGCACACTCCTTTCGGGACTGACTTTGTCCTCCCCTTCAGTATGTGCCTGCAATGGATTTTCACACTGGTTAACCTTCGCCTTCCTTTACAATTTTGTCCAGAATGCGGATCAGGTCGTGGATGGACTGGATATCCTCTCCGCGGCTTAGGATCACATCCTGGAGCTCCGGCGACAGGCTGTTGAATTTTTCTCTGACATTCGGAGAAATATATGGCATATGATCACCCCATTTTTTAGTATGGGATATGCGCTCTTTTTTATACCGGTATTCCGGACCTCCTTTTTCCATTTCTGGAACGGACTTCCATCCCTTCCATCCCTTCCCTGGTGCAATGGAAGGAATTGTATGGTAAGATCTGTTTTGTAATATTTTATAACATTTTCGTAACATTTTCGTAATACAAGGAGGTACCCATATGAAAAAAACAGGATTTTATGCTATAACAGCCGCAGCCGTCCTGGCCGCTGCGGGAGCCGCTCCACTTTCTTCCCAGGCAGCCCAGGATCCATACCTGGCTGCGCCGGGCCGTGTGGCCGCCGTTTTTTCCGTCCCTGCCCCGGCGGTGGGAACCCTTCCAGGACTTTCGGGCCTGATCCGTTTCCCCATATGTACGGAAAAGCCGTCCATACCCCAGGCACCGGAATGGCCGGATACTCCTCTGATCCCGGAACAGCCAGACGCTCCCCAGTCTCCGGAACTGCCGGACGCCCCGGAAAACAATGGTTCACCCGAAACTGACGGCGGCGTCCAGGAGCCGGAAGCAGAGACCCCCGCAGCCCAGGTACTCGCTCTGGTAAACGCCCAAAGAGCCCGGGCCGGTCTTGGTTCCCTTTCCCTGGATCCGGAGGCCTCAAAAGCCGCAGGAGTCCGCGCCCGGGAGATCCAGATCTCCTTTTCCCATACCCGGCCCGATGGAAGAGACTTCTCCACCGCCCTCTCGGAAGCCGGGGCTTCCTTCCGCGCCTCCGGGGAAAACATCGCTTATGGCCAGAGATCGGCAGAGCAGGTCATGGACGTCTGGATGAACAGCGCCGGCCACAGGGCCAATATCTTAAATCCCGGATACTCGCGGATCGGCATCGGCCATGTGAAGGACAGCCGCGGCGTAGATCACTGGGTCCAGCTTTTCCTAAACTGACCGGAAGACCGTCCGGGTCATATGGAACGCCCGGCAGCATGAACCTGTACCAGGAGTATTCCATAAAAAAGAAGCCGCAGCATCGCGGCTTCTTTTTTAATCGTATGGTTCATAATCGTAATGACGAATGTATATGTCCCTTACAGAGATATGGTCTGGGTACGGCTGCTATTTCTGCATTTTCCGGTCATTGCCTTTTGTATCAGCTGATCTTCGGCAGGATTATGCCAGGTCCACGCGATTCATATATCTGATCAGACGGAAAATCTGGCTGGTGTAACCCCATTCATTGTCATAGAATGCGATCAGCTTAAAAAAGTGGGAGTTTACCTGAATGCCTTCCCTTGCATCGAAGCAGGAGGCGTGGGAATCGCCGATAAAGTCCGAAGATACCACCTCGTCTTCGATATAGTCCAGGATCCCGGAAAGCTCATTTTCACTGGCTTCCTTCATCTTCCGGCAGATATCCTCATAGGATGTCGGCGATTTTAACGCCACGTTCAGGTCCACGATGGAAACGTCGGAAGTCGGAACACGGTAGGAAATCCCGTTCATTTTATCCTTTAAAGAAGGGATCACCAGAGAGATCGCCTTTGCTGCTCCTGTGGTGGATGGGATAAGGTTTCCAAACACCGAGCGGCCCGTTCTCCAGTCCTTTAAGGATCTGCAGTCCACCACCTTCTGCTTTGCTGTTGCAGAATGGATCGTGGACATGAGTCCATATTCAATACCGTAATGATCTTCAAGCACTTTACAGATGGGGGCAAGACAGTTTGTGGTACAGGATGCATTGGAGACCACCATCATATCCGGTCTGTATGTTTCATGGTTGATGCCCATAACAAAGGTGGGAGTCACATCGTCCTTGGCCGGCGCCGTTACGATCACTTTCTTTGCGCCTGCCCGGATGTGCGCCATGGCCTTTTCTGTGGTGCAGAAAGCGCCGGTGGCGTCGATGATGTACTCGGCTCCGCACTCTCCCCATGGGATCAGCGAGGCGTCGCTCTCAGAGTATACCGGGATCTTCTGTCCGTTTACGACGATCCCGTTTTCATACGTATCCAGGGTTCCCTGAAAGCGGCCGAATATGGAATCATATCGGATCATATATACCATATACTCTAAATTTGCGTTGCGGACATTGATCCCGCATAAATGAAACTCTTCCGGTTTGTCGATGGCGATGCGGAATGCGACTCTTCCTATACGTCCAAATCCGTTGATGCCAATTTGAATTGCCATTGCAAATGTACCTCCTATAAAAAACATACCTTTTTCATTGGATGGCAATGACTTTTGCAGTAAATAACCGTGAATTGCTGTAACCCAAGGCCAGTGTAACATAAGTGTTCAGAAAAAGCCAGTGATTCGGAGGTAATTAAACATTTAACGGGATTGGCATTTTTTTTACAATAAAACTTCCTTTTATTTCCGACCCAGGAGGAAAAAGCTCTGGCTGTGATCCGCCGCTATCACAGGATGCTTTCCAGGTAGCACAGCAGGTCCTCCTTCCCCAGCGGTTCACAATGGCTGAGTATGCAGTATTTACAGTCCATGGAACGGATGGTCCGGATCAATGAAGCCAGCTTGTCCCGATCCATATATCCATCGTTAAAAAAGTCTTCGCTGGTGGAATCACCTAAAAATAAGACCTTCTCTTCCGGTATATAAATACAGGCCGTGTCTTCTGAATGCGGCGCTTCTGTATGAAAGATCCGGGCGGTCATTCCTCCCAGATCCACGGTCATTCTGTCCGAAAATTCCAGGTCTGACAATACAATATCCAGCCTGTCCAGATCTGCATATTCTCTTCTGAAATGGATGTCCTCTCTTTTCAGCGCTTCGATATAACCGAAGTCCTCCGCCTCTTCCTGCTGTTTTTTCAGAAACTCATTGGTCTTTTCATGGGCAATGCTGACCCCGCTGACCGCATGCATCCCGAAGCTATGGTCATAATGCCAATGGGTGATCACAGTAAAATCCGGCTTTTTTAAATGCTCTGCTTCGATGGCCCTGTAAAAATCTGCCACATGAGAAGACGAATATCCCGCATCAATGGCCAGAGACCATTTATCTCCCCTGATATAAGCTAACATCGGCCTGTCTGTTTCCGATTCATGTTCCAGATAATAGATCCGATCCGTTAATCTCTTTAATCCCATTTCCTGTCCCACCTTTCCGGCAATAATTCCTTCAATGTCATTTTCCTGTCGTGGTCAATGGCTGCCTGCTCCGCGCAGATCCCAATAGAGCATGGCCGGTCTATATTATAGTATATTCCATCTGACAAATAGTTTCAATTATTTTCCCCTTTCTTTTCCCCGTCTCATCGCCTTCTTAACGCCCTCCAGAACTCCAGTTTTTTACAGATAATCCTTCAGGGTATCCCTCACCTGCCCGGCATATGGAGATCAATATCCCACTTGATCTGAAATCTCAGTTCTTTTAAAAAAGGAAAAGCTTTTCCTCTCAATAACCATAGAAAATCATAATAAAAATGCCGTTACACAGAACAAATGTTGCTCCTGTAACAGCATCTTTACCCAAAATCCATTTTCCTCAATATCCGCGTTAATCTCTGTAAAATCTTTTTACAATTCTAATTTTCTTTTCCCTTTTATTTTCTCCATATCCCATGAAATTCCCTACAAACGCTGGATCGCCTCCGTGGCCAGAGATGACCGTTCACACTCCTCCGGCAAAAGAGTGATCTGCCAGCATAATGGACTTCCTTTCATGTGCTCCGCCGCATAGCTGAGCCCATTGGTCCTGTCGTCCAGATAGGGACGGTCGATCTGATTGGGATCTCCCAGGAGAATGATCTTCGTTTCTTTTCCTGCACGGGTAATGATTCCCTTGATCTGCGCCGGGGTCATGTTCTGCGCCTCATCTATGATCAGATACGTCTTAAGGATCGACCTTCCCCTGATGAAAGTCAGGGCTTCCGTCTGAATCAGCCCCCTATCGAAAATCTCCTGTATCTTGTCCTGCAATTCTCTTTCATCCGAATATCTTTCCCGGTCATTGGAATCCACCAGTTGTTCCAGGTTGTCCATAATCGGACGCATCAATGGAGAGATCTTTTCCTGCTCGTTTCCCGGAAGAAAACCAATGTCAGAGTCAAAAAGCGCATTGGGCCTGCAGATCAGGATCCTCCGATACTCCCCGGACGGATCATTGAGCACCTTTTCCAGGCCTACCGCCAGGGAATAAAATGTCTTACTCGTTCCTGCCATTCCCTTTACAATAACAAGCGGCGCTTTTTCTGCCGGCTGCATTAAGGCTTCCTGGAAGAAATATTGTCCTACATTTCTTGGACTGACACCATACGGCGTTGACTTCCTGTATTCTAATTTCCGGATAATGCCTTTTTCAACCCTCCCCAGCTGGGTCTTTTTGGATGACTGGTCTGCCCTTAAAATGATAAACTCATTTTCAAACAATTCCGGATGGATACACGCTCCATTACTGTCACAGCAGTATACGCTCTCCACCGGTACTCCTTTTTTCTTAAAATCCTTAAACAGAACCTCTGGAACAAATACTTCTTTCCGCCCCAGATACTGCTCCTCATGCCCAGCCACCTGTTCTGTTGTAAAGTCCTCTGCCTGGATTCCAAGAAGCTGCGCTTTGATACGCAGAAGAATATCCTTTGTCACAAGGATCACTTGTTTCGGACTCTCCTTTGACAATCCAATACAGACCTTCAAGATCCGATTGTCCGATTTATGATCTGGGAGATCCTCTGGCAGTTCTACGTTCAGATAATTTTTTTCCACCCGCAGGATACCGCCATGCCCCGTATACACTCCCTCCAGCAGATTTCCCTTTTCTCTGTAAGCATCCAGAATACGGATCACCCTGCGGACATTCGCCCCCTTTTCTCCCTCTTCTTTTTTCAGATTGTCAAGCTCCTCCAAAACAGTCATCGGCAGGACCACTTCATTTTCCTCAAAGCATTCGACGGCATACGGTGCCTGGATCAGTACATTGGTATCCAGGATATAGATTTTTTCCATAAAAAACCCCTTTACACATTTATTGTTTTCAGAGTACGATCTGACTCCACTCTGAAACTTCTTTTCAAGATTACCACCGAATTGTGTAATCTATCACCCTGTTATAATAAAATCTGTGTAAAAAAGAAATGACGTGCATTCTTTGCACAAAAAAGAAGCCCTCCCGGCCAGTTCACTGGACACGGTCAGGCTTCTTATGGTCATACCGTTCTAAAAGTTGTTCTTCCGTTCTTTTTTATGTTCTTCCGTTTTGCTAAGTGTCCTTCCGTCCTCTTTTATGTTTTTCCGTTCTGCTAAATGTCCTTCCGTCCTCTTTTATGTTTTTCCGTTCTGCTAAGTGTCTTTCCGTCCTCTTTTATGTATTCCCGTTCTAATGATTGTACTTCCGTTCCACATGTGGTTGTTTATTCTGATCAGATTTTATGTTTCAGCTTCGCTCTTATTTGCCAGCTGCTGCTTTTGCTTCTTTGATCTTCTGGGTAAGAACCGGAACGATCTTGTTCAGGTCGCCTACTACGCCGTAATCGGCAACGTCGAAGATCGGAGCAGACTCATCTTTGTTGATGGCAATGATGATGTCGGACTCTTCCATACCAGCCACGTGCTGGATGGCTCCGGAGATACCGATGGCAAAGTAAACATGGGGACGAACAGTCTTACCAGTCTGTCCAACCTGAAGATCCTTCGGCTTCCAGCCAGCGTCTACAACTGCACGGGAGCAGCTTACGGTGCCGCCGATGGCCTCAGCCAGCTCATCGAGGATCTTGAAGTTCTCCGGGCTTCCTACGCCGCGGCCGCCGGAAACAAGGATCTTTGCATCCATGATATCGGCAACGTTGGAAACAGCCTTAACGACTTCCATGATCTCAACGTATTTCTCGTTGGGAACAAATCCGGGATTGAACTCTTCGATCTCGGCCTTTCTTCCAGCCTCACGCGGAAGCTTCTGCATAACACCGGGACGAACGGTTGCCATCTGCGGACGGAATTCCGGGCAGGCGATGGTTGCGATGGTGTTTCCGCCGAATGCCGGACGGGTCATAAGAAGCTGGTTGTGCTTCTGCTCCTTGCCCGGTGTGGGAACCAGCGGGAAATCGCCGATATCCAGCTGTGTACAGTCAGCGGTCAGACCTGTATGGATGCGTGCGCAGACACGGGGACCAAGGTCACGGCCGATGGCTGTTGCACCGATCAGGAATACGTCCGGTTTGTACTTCTCGATCACAGAGGACAGAGCATGGGTATAGGGCTCAGTTCTGTACTCTTTTAATTCCGGATCATCTACAACGATGACTCTGTCAGCGCCGTACTCGCCAAGGATCTCAGTCAGTCCCATTACGTTGGAACCTACTAAAACTGCTGTTACAGTAGTATTTAAATCTTTTGCTAAGTCTTTACCTTTGCCGATCAGCTCCAAAGCGATGCTGCTCACTTCGTTATCAACCTGCTGCGCAAAGACATATACACCCTTATATTCTTCCAAGTTCATTACTGTTCACCACTTTCTTTATTCTATGAATTCGCTTTTTGACGTAGCTGTATCTTACAGCACGTGCTTCTCTGTAAGTTTGTCCACAATATAATTTACAGAAGCTGTCGGATCCAGAACAACCTTTTCACCGGCGCCCTTTCTTACCTTGTCAGATGCCTTTGCGATCTGAGTCGGGGATCCCTTCAGACCCAGGTTGGAGTCCAGAACGTCCTTTAAGTCGTTTCTGCCCCATACAGTGATGTCCTTCTTATATGCGTCAAAGATTCCGCCCGGAGTCATGTAACGCGGCTCATTTAATTCAGAAAGTGCTGTGATCAGACACGGCATCTTTGCTTTTAACATATGATATCTGTCATCATACTGACGTTTTACGATCACAGAATCGCCGTCGATCTGGATCTCCTGTGCATAGCTGATTACCGGGATCCCAAGATGCTCGGAGATCTGCGGTCCAACCTGTGCGGTATCTCCATCGATCGCCTGACGGCCCGTGATGATCAGATCGTAATCCAGGTTTCTTAAAGCGCCTGCCAGAGTCTGGGATGTGGCCCATGTGTCTGCACCGCCGAGCACACGGTCTGTAACGAGGATACCGTTATCAGCGCCCATAGCCATAGCCTCACGAAGAACCTCCTCAGCCTTCGGAAGACCCATGGTAACAACTGTAACCTCTGCACCATACTGGTCCTTTAAGCGGAGAGCTGCCTCCAGACCTGCCTTATCATCCGGGTTCATGATTGTGAGCATTGCTGCTCTGTCAAGAGTTCCATCTGGTTTAAACTTTACGCCGCCCTTAGTATCCGGCACCTGTTTAATACAAACAACTACTTTCACTGTATTTCACTCCTTAATTATTCGTTTATTTTCCGGTTTTTTTCGTGCTGTCAGATCTTATTTTAACAGAGCGCTGGAGATTACCATTCTCTGAACTTCGCTGGTACCCTCATAGATCTCTGTGATCTTCGCATCGCGCATCATGCGCTCTACGTCGTACTCTCTGATGTAGCCATAACCACCGTGGAGCTGGACAGCCTTGGTTGTTACTTCCATAGCAACCTCTGCTGCATACAGTTTTGCCATAGCTGCTTCAACAGAATATGTCTTCTGTGTTGCCTTTGCAACGGCTGCGCGGTATACCATGTACTGTGCGGCCTGTACCTTTGTCGCCATATCAGCAAGCTGGAACTGTGTATTCTGGAACTGACCGATCGCGCGGCCGAACTGCTTTCTTTCCTTTACATACTCGATGGTTCTCTCCAGAGCGCCCTCTGCAAGGCCAAGAGCCTGGGCAGCGATACCGATACGTCCGCCGTCAAGAGTATGCATAGCGATCTTGAAGCCCTCGCCCTGCTTTCCTAACATATTTTCCTTCGGAATGCGGCAGTCTGTAAAGATCAGCTCATATGTAGCGGATCCTCTGATACCCATCTTTTTCTCTTTTGTACCGAAGCTGAATCCCGGAGTTCCTTTTTCTACCAGGAATGCGGAGATCTCCTTCTGCATTCTGCCTCTCTTCTCAACCATTCCTGTAACAGCGATGATCACATAAACGTCAGCCTCTTTACCGTTTGTGATAAAGATCTTGGAGCCGTTTAGTACCCACTCGTCGCCGTCCAGAACAGCCTTTGTCTGCTGACCCTGGGCATCTGTACCAGCGCCCGGCTCAGTTAAGCCGAATGCGCCTAACTTTTCGCCCTTTGCCAGCGGAACCAGATATTTCTGCTTCTGCTCTTCTGTACCGTAGGTCTGGATCGGATCACAGCAAAGAGAGGTATGTGCGGAAACGATAACGCCTGTGGTACCGCATACCTTGGACAGCTCCTCTACGCACATTGCATAGCAGAGCGGGTCGCAGCCCTGTCCGCCGTATTCCTTCGGAACCGGAATTCCCAGGAAACCGTTCTTAGCCATTTTTTCAACGGTTTCTCTCGGGAAATGCTCTGTCTCGTCAACTTCCTGAGCGAGAGGCTTAACTTCTTTTTCAGCGAAATCATGGAATAATGTTCTCGCCATCTCATGCTCTTTACTTAATGTAAAATCCATGTTTTTAGTTCCTCCTTGTGAATTGTATCATATATAACATAAGAGAATGTGGATGCGGCATCCTCTCTATGTTCCCAGACATACAGTCCGGCCCGTGGGAATCCCCGCGGGCTGGACCCGTTTTCCTTCCCGGTAATTCCTAGCGGGAATAGTCATAAAATCCCTTGCCGGTCTTCTGTCCCAGAAGGCCTCCGCGCACCATCTTCTTAAGAAGCGGATGGGGACGGTATTTGGGATCTCCTGTTTCTGTTTCCAGAACGTTCATGATGGCCAGGACCACGTCCAGGCCGATCAGGTCGCCCAGGGCCAGGGGGCCCATGGGATGGTTTGCGCCCAGCTTCATGGCTGTATCGATGCCCTCCACAGACGCAACGCCTTCGGCGTAAATACCGATGGCCTCATTGATCATTGGGATCAGGATCCGGTTTACGACAAAACCGGCGGCCTCCTCCACCTGTACCGGCGTTTTTCCGATCTCCTCAGAGATCTTCTTTACCGCCTCAACCGCTTCGGGAGCCGTATTCAGTCCCGCAATGACCTCCACCAGCTTCATCACCGGAGCCGGATTAAAAAAATGCATTCCCACCACATGGCGGTTAATGCCTGCTCCGATCTCTGTGATGGACAGGGAAGAGGTATTGGTAGCGAAGATACACTCCGGCTTGCAGATCGCGTCCAGCTCTCTGAAGGTCTGCTTCTTGATCTCCATATTTTCAATGGCAGCCTCCACGATCAGATCACAGTCTCCGCAGATATTCTTCACACCTGTGGTGATCTTTGCAAGGATCTTATCTGCGTCCTCCTGGGTCATCTTCCCCTTGGCGATCCTTTTTTCAAACCCTTTTGCGATTTTATTTTTACCATTTGCAGCAAACGTCTCATTGATATCGCAGAGCATTACTTCATAGCCCTCTGTCTGGGCAAATGCCTGTGCGATTCCGGAACCCATGGTTCCGGCTCCAATCACACCAACCTTCATGATTCTGCCTCCTTACGTTTATGGGGGAGCTCCCCCGCCATTACCGGTTGTTGAATTTTTCAACCTTCCGTTTTTCAAGAAAAGCCTTCATTCCCTCTCTCTGGTCCTCTGTCTCGAAGCACTCGGAGAAATACTGCTCCTCTATGGCGATGGCATGGTCCAGATCCGAGAGGAACCCGTCCGTTACCGCACGCTTGCTGTTTCTCACGGCAATGGGCGCGTTGGACGCGATCTTCTGTGCCAGCTTCATGACTGCCGGCATCAGCTCCTCTCTGGGGTATACGCCGTTTACCAGGCCGATCCGGTATGCTTCATCGGCTTTGATGTTCTGGCCGGTGAATACCATTTCTTTTGCCTTTCCGGTCCCAACGACTCTCACAAGGCGCTGGGTTCCTCCAAAGCCCGGGGTGATCCCCAGGCCCACCTCCGGCTGCCCGAACACTGCATTGTCGGAGCAGTAGCGGATGTCACAGCTCATGGCCAGCTCGTTGCCGCCGCCAAGGGCAAATCCATTGACAGCCGCAATGGTGGGGATCGGAAGCGTTTCCAGCTTCCTGAAGATATCGTTTCCGAATTTTCCGAATTCACGGCCTTCCTTTACGGTCATAGTGCTCATGGCCGCAATGTCGGCTCCGGCCACAAAGGCCTTCTCCCCGGCTCCGGTCACGATGACGGCCCTTGTCTCATCCAGGTTGATATTGTCGATCACAGCATCCAGGTCCTTTAATACCTGGACATTTAACGCATTCAAAGCTTCCGGGCGGTTGATGGTGATCACGCCAACATATCCGTCCTGCTCGTATGTAACAAAGCTCATTCCGGTCGCCTCCTGCTCAGTTTAAGATCAATCCCTCTTTACGATGGTGGCGCAGCCCATGCCGCCGCCGATGCAGAGCGTTGCAAGACCTGTCTTTGCATCCATCTTCTGCATTTCGTGGAGCAGGGTCACCAGGATACGGCAGCCGGACGCTCCCACCGGATGGCCCAGGGCGATGGCTCCGCCGTTGGGATTTAATTTTTCCAGATCAAAACCAAGCTCTTTTCCTACTGCCACAGACTGGGCGGCAAATGCCTCGTTGGCCTCGATCACGTCAAAATCGCCGATCTCCATTCCAGCCTTTGCCATTACCTTCTTCGTGGCAGCCACGGGACCGATGCCCATGATACGGGGCTCAACGCCTGCAAGGGCTCCGGCTACCCATGTGGCCATGGGAGTAACGCCCAGCTCCTTCGCCTTCTCTTCGCTCATCACTACAACGGCTGCTGCACCGTCGTTGATGCCGGAGGCGTTGCCTGCGGTCACCATACCGTCTTTCTTAAACGCCGGACGCAGCTTTCCAAGAGCCTCCATATTGGAGCCGGCTCTGGGGCCCTCGTCCGTATCTACAAGGATGGTGGTTTTCTTTGTTTTTACCTCCACCGGAACGATCTCATCCTTAAATGCGCCTGCCTTCTGGGCAGCCTCGCACTTGTTCTGACTCACCATAGCGAACTTGTCCAGTTCTTCTCTTGTGAGTCCCCACTGATCGCAGATATTTTCGGCAGTGATTCCCATGTGGTAGTGGTTGAACGCATCCCATAACGCGTCGTTTACCATCGTATCCACCAGCTCGGCATTGCCCATGCGGTAGCCGTAGCGGCCCTTCATCATCGCATAGGGAGCCAGGGACATGTTCTCGCAGCCGCCGGCAACGACGATATCTGCATCGCCTGCCTCGATCATCTGGGCTGCCATGTTGACGCTCTGTAAGCCAGAGCCGCATACCACGTTAATGGTAACTGCCGGAACCTCGATGGGAAGTCCTGCATTGATGGAAGCCTGACGGGCCACGTTCTGTCCCTGTCCGGCCTGGATCACACAGCCCATGTAGACCTGGTCCACCTGGTCGGGAGCCACACCGGCTCTCTTTAAGGCCTCCCTGATCACAACCGCGCCCAGATCAGCCGCCGGTACGGTGCTTAAAGCGCCTCCCATTGTGCCGATGGCTGTACGGCATGCACCTGCCAGTACGATTTTCTTTGCCATATGATTTTCCTCCTCATTATACCATCGCCGGAGGTCGGAAAAAGCCCGTATCCTCCGACAATATGATGTATCATAATCATATCACCAAATAATTGGCCTGTCAAATAACAAGCATGGTTTTTCATGTATTTTTTATAAACATTCAGCCTTCTTTTTTTATAATTTCGTGAAATTATTGACCGTCCATTTAGAAAATGCTAAAATGAAAAATGAATAAAAATTCTGCCCGGGTTTCTGGCTCCGGACAGTGAAAGAATATCTTAGAAATGAGGTCCTAAACCATGGATATCAGAAAAATGTATCAGGACAAGCTTGTGTCCGCCAGCGAAGCGGCAAAAACCGTAAAATCCGGCGACTGGGTCGATTACGCCTGGACTACCAGCACTCCGGTGGCTGTGGATGCGGAGATCGCCAAAAGGCTTCCGGAGCTTTATAACGTCAACTTCCGCGGCGGCATCCTCATGTGGGTCCCCGAGATCTTCAAGATCGAAAACCCGGCTGACCACTTCACCTGGAACTCCTGGCATATGAGCGGCATCGAGAGAAAAGCCATTGCCCAGGGCTTTGCCTTCTACGGCCCCATGCGCTATTCGGAGCTGCCCCGCTTCTACCGGGATATGTCCGAAGAAAACCGTCCGGATGTGGCCATCTTCCAGGCAGCCCCCATGGACGAGCACGGCTTCTTTAACTTCGGCCCCAACGCATCCCACCTGGCTGCTGTCTGCGAGACTTCCAGGACCGTGATCGTGGAGGTCAATGAAAATATGCCGGTCTGCTACGGCGGAACTGAAGAAGGCATCCACATCTCCAAAGTAGATATGATCGTAGAGGGCGATAATCCTTCTATCCCGGAAATGGCCGGAGCCCCCGCCACAGAGGTGGACGAGGCCGTGGCAAAGCTGATCGTAAACGAGATCCCCGACGGCGCCTGCTTACAGTTAGGCATCGGCGGAATGCCCAACGCCGTTGGCTCCCTGATCGCAAAATCTGACTTAAAGGATCTGGGCGTCCATACAGAAATGTATGTGGATGCCTTCGTCGATATCGCCATGGCCGGAAAGATCACCGGCGCAAAGAAAAATATCGATAAAGGCCGCCAGGTCTACGGCTTCGGCGCAGGTACGAAAAAGCTGTACGACTATCTGAACCGGAATCCGGAATGTATGTCTGCTCCCGTAAGCTACACCAACGACATCCGCACCATCTCTGCCCTGGATAACTTCATGTCCATCAACAATGCCGTGGACCTGGATCTGTTCGGACAGGTAAATGCCGAATCCGCAGGGATCAAGCACATCAGCGGCGCCGGCGGACAGCTGGATTTCGTTCTGGGCGCATACCTTTCCAAGGGCGGAAAGAGCTTCATCTGCTGCTCCTCCACCTTTAAGACAAAAGATGGCCAGTTAAAATCCAGGATCCTTCCCACCTTAAATCCGGGCTCCATCGTTACAGACACCCGTGCCAATACCCATCACCTGGTAACGGAGTACGGCATGGTGAACTTAAAGGGCCTGTCCACCTGGCAGAGGGCTGAGGCCATCATCTCCATCGCCCATCCCCAGTTCCGCGACGAGCTCATTGCCGAGGCGGAAAAAATGCACATCTGGAGACGCAGCAATAAACGGTAAGGACCAGAAACGCTGCATCCATCCTGAACCTCATAAAATTTCAATGGCCGTCCCGGGAGCTGTTCCAGCTTCCAGGGCGGCCATTTTTTTCTGCTCCGTCTTTCTTTTTTATTCCTCCTCCACCCGGATCCCCTCTTCCTGGGACAGCTTCTGTCTGCAGAGCCTTAAAAGGTGCTCCTGGTACGGTGAGCTGTCATCCAGCCGGTCCAGGTAATAAAGGGTCCGGCTTGGAGGCTCCACATCCAGGGTATGGATGGACACCGGCGCATCCCTTAAGACCGTTCTGGCGATGGAGATGGGAAGAAACGCCCAGTTATCTCCGCTCTGGGTAAAGTACTGAAGAAATCCCATCTCGTCCAGATACATCCTGGGAATGGCTTTATCTCCAAAAAAATAGCTGTGCCAGGCTTCAAAATTCCGGTCCCACATGGTGCGGATCTCCAGCTGCGGATCCAGCTCCCGGATCCTCACATGCTCCGGCAGGTTCAGCTCCTTTCCCGCCACCAGGCAGAGCTTCTCCTTAAAAAGGATATGGGTTCCGACTGAAGAAGAATAAATGGGATCTGTGATAAAGGCTATGTCCACGGACCGGTTGCCCACATAGGAATAAGCCTCGCTGGAGTGAAGGGTCGATACGTGGAGGCTGCATTCCGGATTCTCCTTCATAAAGGTGCGGAACACGGTGGGAAGCATGAACGCCAGCAGGCTCCCCACGCTGGCCACATAAAAGTTTCTGGACGGCGCTAAAAGCGCCGCCTCCCGGGTCTCGTTCCACAGGGCCTGCCACCGGTGGGCGATCCCGATGAAGGCGTGGCCCTGACGGGTCAGCTCCACCTTTCTAAGGCCCTTCCCGCGGACAAAAAGAGGATATCCCAGCTCCTCCTCCATGGCGCGGATCCTGCGCCCCAGAGCCGGCTGGGTCACATAAAGGGCCTCGGCGGCAGCAGAAAAGCTGCCCGTTTCTGTTATCTTTAAAAATGCTTCGATCTCCAGGAATGTCATATACGGCCCCCCTGCCTAAAATGTTAATAGTTATTAACATTATATCAAAAAATTAAACATTTTACAACGAAAGCCGGGAGTGTTATAGTATGCCCATGAGAAAAAGCAACGGGAACGCGGCTTCGGATCCACCGCTTCCCAGGAATGAATGTCTTGATTCTAAGGAGGGATCGATATGACCACGGAACTGAACGAGCTTTGGGAAAACTGTGAGCCCAACGATTAAATACGGGATTCAGGGGCCTTCCTTCCCCTTTCCATATTGATATTAATACTGAAAAAAACCGCCGCGTATCTGGTATGCGGCGGTTTTTTCCGTATGGAGCAGAGGCTCTCCGGGACGATCCTACGCCCCGGCGCGGCCAGAGCGGCGGCGTTTTACAAGCCACAGGAGAGCCAGGACTGCCAGGGAGCTCCCGGAAATGACCACTCCCGGAATAAAGCCTCCTGGCATGTAGGTTAAGGAGATCTCATGGGTCCCCGCTTCCACCGGAACAGACAGGAATGCCTCCAGGATCTTTTCCCCCTCCGCCGGCTGACCGTCGATGGTGATGGTCCAGCCCTCATCATAGGGGATGGAAAGGAACAAAGTACCGGATTCTGCGGCAGTTACCGTTCCTGTAAGCTTCGTGTCCCTCCAGTCATCCAGGTGGAGCGGCGACTGGGACAGGCGGTCATAAACCTGGATCATGGCCCTGGGAGAGAAGCGGTAAACAGCTGCCGTAAGAGTCTCCCCGGACTCTCCCGGCGTCAGGGTGATCCGGCTCCCCTCAGAAAGATTTCCCATTTCCAGCAGGTATCCCCGGTCCACATTGCTGAAATTCTTTTCTCCCGATGGCAGGGAGGCCTTGACATTCTTTACCTTTTTATTCTGGATATATACATAATATTCCCCGGCCATATCAGCGGTGAAGGTACACCCGGATCCGGAAACCTCTGTCTCCACCGGCACCAGGACATCGTCGGTTCCCAAAAGCAGGCACAGATCATTCTGCACCTCCGCCGGATTCTCCATCTGATACTGCCAGTTGTCCGCCAGATCGTAAGGAAGGACAAAGCCCAGGGGCAGGGTATACAGATTCTCATACAGGTAGGTCCCTCCGCTCTCCTGGATGTAATTGACCAGGTCCGTATTGGGAATATATTCCGAATACAGGGCATAGCGGACCGACAGCAGGCTGTCCACCAGGGGGGTGCTCCCAGTGATGCTGTATGCATTGGTGGAGGCCTCGCAGCCCATGCGCTTGAAAAACTTCGTCAGATCTGCGTTTGCAGTGGACGAAAACAGGGATACTGACGGAAAATTCATCCATGCTCCGTCATTTTTTGTCTTTCTCGTTTTTTTCTCCACCCGGTAAAAGTCCTCCGCCGGCTCCAGCTTCTCCATCAGAGCCTGCACCTCTTTATTATCCCTGGTGTAAGCCTCCCGGCTGGTGGTGGTGACGCTGGTGACTGTGGTATTGACAGCCGCCTCCACAGCCACCAGGGCCAGAGCCAGAAACGCCGCCAGTTCTCTTCTTCTCTTCTTATATAAATATATGAGTCCTGTATAGGCCGCCAGGAAGAGGATGGCCACGTAATATACAGCAAAGTGGAAATGCTCCTGCTCCACCAGCTTCTCCGCCAGGATCACAAAGCAGACGCTTCCCCAGAACGCCGCGGCAACATGGCGCCTGGGAATATCCCGCAAATACTGGAACGCCCGGAAGCAGACAAACAGCATGAGGAAAATATAAATAAACGACTGGCGGCAGGGGAGGCTGTTGGGATAGTGGAGCCCGTGCCAGATAAAATTCAGGGCGTTCACAGAGAAGCTGGCAAAAAAGAGCAGCAGCAGGCCGCAGTAAACGCTTTTTTCCTTTGCGGAGATCTTTTTGCACGCCAGGTACAGCAGGAAGAATAAAAATACCGCCACGCCGCAGTAAATATTGGGCCAGTGGTCCAGTCCCGTCTCCGTCTCCACATTGCCGATGTGACGGGCCAGCATGTCAAAGATCGGGAAATAGGACGTAAGGGTCTTTGGAAAATTCATATTTCCCGAAGCCGTGCTCTTTAAAACGGCCACCTCCGGCAGAAGAACAAGGGCCGCCAGCCCTCCGGCGATCAGGGAAAATAGCCCGAACCGGACGCAGGCCATCACATATTTTTTTATGGGCCCTGGCTTCTCCAGGATCAGAAGGGCAATAAAATACAGCACCATGAACAGGCAGGTCATGATGGAAATATAATAGTTGGAAAGGATGGAAAGCCCCAGTGTGATGCAGTAGAAAAATCCATTCCCGTCCTTCACCAGCCGCTCCAGTCCAAGAACGATCAGCGGGAACAGGATGATGCAGTCCAGCCACATGATATTCCAGCTGTACGCAGCCATATAGCCGGAAAGGGCGTAAAAAATCCCGAAATATCCAACCGCAGCCGTTTCTGTATGGCAGTGCTTTCTCAGATACCAGGCGAAGCTCAGGCCCGAAAGACCGATCTTCACAACGATCATACCGGTCATAAACTCGATGATATACGCCTTGGGGCACAGGATCACCAGCCAGTTTAAGGGGCTGGCCAGGTAATAGGCATAAAGGGCCGCAAAATTGACTCCCATCCCCACATCCCAGCTGTACAAAAGACTGCCTCCGGTCCGCAGCTTATGCTGGAATTCCGAGAAGAACGGCGCATACTGATGGTACATGTCCGTCCGTAAAAAGCTCTCCTCACCAAAGGGGAAGATCCCTCTCTGGATAAAAATGATGATCATAATGACCACCGGAACAAAAAATGCAATGACCAGCCCGTCTCCCGGCCGGATCAGGGTCGATCTTTTTCTGCTGTTTGGTTCCATGACTCCAAGCACTCCTTTTTCTGTCCGTTAATTTTTATGGGTAAAGATCACCAGCTTGCTGAGCACGTAGTTTAAAACCACCACCACCACGGAAATGGCCAGCTTGCAGATGAAAAATTCCATTTTTAGGATATCCACCATGATGAAAATGGCGGCCAGATTAAATAAAAAGGTGGCGATCCGGCACAGGACGAAGGAGGTAAACTCCCCCCATACGGCCCTGGGTTCCAGGGTATGGCTTCCAAATACCCACCACTTATTGGTCACAAAGGCAAAGAGCACTGCCGCCGCCCAGGCAATGGACTGGGCAGGCACCGGGTCCATATGGGCCAGATAAAACAGGCCGTTGGAGATCACATAGTCAATGAGGGTCGTAAGGACTCCAAAGACCAGATACGCCGCTCCCTCCCGGACGGTCCCATGATTCCGGCTTCCGGCCGTTCCATCCGATTCTTTCTTTATATGTTTCATTTTCTTCTCCCATATCTTGGATCTTGTCTTCAAAAATCTTCCCTCATTTTATTATAGCCCGGCCAAAAAGTAAAGGGACTGGGCCCAAAATCTAAGGCCCAGTCCCAAAAAGAAGAAAAATATAAAATTTTATCCAGCGTGCTGACGCTTACGCCTCCAGTAATTTGTCGATGCTCACTAACTTCACGCATACGCAGAAGATCTCTGCAGCCAGCTTTAAGTCCTCTAAGGACGGGAAGGACGGAGCGATACGGATGTTGGAGTCGTGGGGATCCTTGCCATACGGGAAGGTTGCGCCTGCACCTGTCATCACAACGCCTGCCTCTTTACACTTTGCAACGATCGCTTTGGCGCAGCCGTCTAAAGCGTCGAAGGATACGAAGTATCCGCCCTGGGGCTTGGTCCACTGACCGATCTCAAGGCCTGCCAGCTCTCTGTTTAAGATCTCGTCCACAGCCTCGAATCTGGGACGAAGGAGCTCGGCGTGCTTCGCCATATGGGCCTTGATGCCGTCTAAGTTCTTGAAGAAACGTACATGACGAAGCTGGTTGATCTTATCGTGGCTGATCAGCTGGTTATTCATCTGCTTCTTGATATCCTCGATGTTGGCCTTGGAGGTAGCGATGGCAGAAATTCCGGCGCCCGGGAAGGTGACCTTTGCGGTGGAGCCGAATTTATATACCATATCCGGGTTTCCAGCCTTTTCACACTCGGAAAGGATATCCAGAACGTGGCACGGATGATCCGGATACAGGTGATGTACGCAGTAAGCGTTATCCCAGTAAATACGGAAATCCTTTGCAGCCGGTTTTAAGTTTGCAAAGCGTTTTACGACCTCGTCAGAGTAGCACTGGCCGGACGGGTTGGAGTAAAGCGGTACGCACCAGATTCCCTTTACAGCCTCGTCGTTGTTTACATACTGCTCTACCAGATCCATATCCGGGCCGTCCTCATGGAGCGGGATATTGATCATTTCGATGCCGAAGAACTGGGTAATGGCAAAGTGTCTGTCATAGCCGGGAACCGGGCAGAGGAATTTCACCTTGTCCAGCTTGCACCAGGGCGTATTTCCCATTACGCCGTGGGTATAGGAACGGGATACGGTATCGTACATTAAAGTAAGGCTGGCGCTTCCGTACATGATCACGTTCTCAGCGGGAGCGTCCATCATTCCGCCCATTAATTCCTTTGCTTCCTGGATACCGGTCAGAACACCGTAGTTTCTCACATCGCCGTCAGCGGTCATGAAATCGCTCTTGCTGTTTAAAACATCCAGCATCGGAAGAGACAGATCTAACTGGTCCGGGCTTGGCTTTCCGCGGGCCATATTAAGGCTTAAATTTTTCCCCTGATACTCTTTGTAAACAGCAGTAAGCTGCTCCTTTAAGGAAGCAAGCTCCTCTTTTGACATTTCACGATATGGTTTCATGTCCCAATAACCTCCTCTTTCTTAAACACGATATAGTGATTGCGTTTTATGTTTCCATTATAATCGAATCCATCGTTTCTTACAACAAAAAAATAAAGATTCCGGCTTTATTTTCGTACATTTTTCCCAGTTCCCGCAAAAGATTCTTAAGCCGGGTTCATTGACTTTTGACTTTTCTTAACGTATCATGACATTGAAGGATGAGAAAAACAAGGGGGAAAAATGCATGAATGAATGGAAACGCAGTCTTCTGACCGGGACCATCGTGGCCCTGGCGTCCCAGCTTTACTGGAACGTATTTGTATCCGGCTTCCGGATCTCCCCTGCTGTGATCCTTCTCCCGATCCTCCTTATGACCATCGGAAAAAGTGTCTCCACGATCCGGATCACGGTGACAACGGCGGCGGTGGTATTCCTTTTCCGCCTCTTTCTGGCAGCCAGCGGCCTCTCCTCCTCCCCGGAAACGGCGGGACAGCTGGCCACCAACTCTATCTTCTATCTCTGCTATGGACTGCTTTTTTCTGTCCTTGTCCCCAGCAAGCCCACTGTCTCCTACCGGCGGCTGTTCCCGTCGGTGTTCATCTGCGACCTGCTGTCCAATCTGCTGGAGGTCTGTATCTTTGAAAGCGGCCGCTCCGGGACCCTTTCCCCCTCCATGGCCGGATATCTGATCCTGGTGGCCGTTTTCCGTACCCTGCTTGCCTGTCTGTTCCTGGCGGCAGAAAGCCAGTACCGGACCCTGTTAAAAAAGGAGGAGCATGAAAACCGCTACCGGCGGCTGTTTCTTATGACCACAGGGCTGAAAAATGAGATCTATTTTATGAAGAAAAACTCCGAAGAGATCGAATCTGTCATGAGCAACGCATACCGGCTTTATGAGCGGCTGTCGGCCATGGACGTGCCCGACGACATGAAAAAAATGTCCCTGTCCATTGCCCGGGACGTCCATGAGATCAAAAAGGACTATATCCGCATCATTCAGGGCATCGAGCAGGAGATCTCCGAGGAATACGACGAAAAGCAGATGAGCTTCCAGGACCTTCTCCAGATCCTGGAGGCCACCACCTATCACATCCTGGAAACCAGGCCCGTCCATATCCGTCTGGTTTTCCAGTGCTCTGACAACTTCATCACCAGAGAACACTATGAGCTGATGGCTGTATTGAAAAATCTGGTCAATAACGCCATCGAAGCCATTGAAGCCGGAGCCAGACGGGGGACCATCCAGATCGTGGAGCATTTAAAAGACGGGCAGTATGAATTTTCCGTTTCCGACGACGGGCCCGGGATCTCCGCCCGCCATCTGCCCAATATCTTTAAAATGGGCTACTCCACCAAATTTGATTATAAAACAGGAAACATCTTCCGCGGAGTGGGACTTTACGGCGTAAAGGCCACCGTGGAGGAAAAATTCAGCGGAACCATTTCGGTGGAATCCGAGCCGGGCCGGGGGACCCGGTTTCTGATCCGGATTCCGGCCGGAGCCCTGGAGGAGGTAAACTGATGCGTATCTATATTGTCGAAGATGATATTTCTGTCATTCATATCCTGGAGGATATCGTGGAGTCCGGAGATCTTGGCGAGATCTGCGGCGACTGCGGCGGAGAGCCCGCCGACGTCCATGAAGTCCTGCGGGCCAGGCCCGATGTGGTCCTGGTGGACTTTTTCATGCCGGTCATGGACGGGGTGGAATTCGTCCGCGAGCTACGCTCCTTCAACGCCACCATCAAATGCATCATGATCTCCCAGGTTTCCGCCAAGGAGCTGATCAGCAAGGCTTATACCGCCGGCGTGGATTTCTTCATCAGTAAACCCATTAACCTGATCGAGGTAACGTCGGTCCTTAAAAATGTGGCGAAGCAGATCCAGAACGAGCGGACCCTGGACAATATCCGCCATATGTTCATGAACGAGATCGGCCAGAAGCCCCAGAACAGCCGGGAATCCTCTTCCTATTCCAAAAAGCTCCGTTATATCTTAAACAGGATCGGCATGTCCGGGGAAAAGGGCTGCTCTGATATCCTGAAGATCTGCGATTATCTCCACCGGGAGCGGATCCCCGTATCCCAGATGAGCGTGGCCCAGCTGTGCGAGGCCGTCAGCGATTCTCCGAAAAACATGGAGCAGCGGGTCCGCCGGGCTATCGCTGCCGGAATGGCCAACGTGGCCCACATGGGCATCGAGGACTTTATGAACGAAACCTTTACCGCCTACTCCTCCACCCTGTTTTCCTTTGAGGAGATCCGTACTGAAATGGACTACATCCGCGGAAAACGGACGGACGGCGGAAAGGTCAGCATCAAAAAATTCATTGACGGCCTGATGCTGGAGGCTGACCGGGAAATTTGATCTTTTTTATCTCCATTCTGATTTTTTTTGTATTTTTTTGAAGGGGGCTTCTTATAGTTATATCCAGAGAATCCGTACAATAAGGAATGGAGGTAATATAAAATGATGTATGCGATCCAGCTTGACATGTACCAGGCTGCTGCTGTGGCGGCCCTTGTGCTGCTTTTTGGCCGTTTTCTTGTGAGAAATTTGGATCTGCTCAGACGCTACTGTATCCCGGAGCCTGTTGCCGGCGGCGTTGTTTTTGCCCTGGCCCACCTGGCCCTGCGCCAGGCCGGTATCCTGGAGATCTCCTTTGACTCCACGCTCCAGACCTTTTTTATGGTCGTATTTTTCTGCAGCGTGGGCTTTACAGCCTGCTTCCGCCTTCTGAAAAAGGGCGGGCTCCAGGTCCTGCTGTTCTTAGGGATCGCCGTTATGATGTGCGTACTCCAGAACAGCCTGGGCGCCTTCATTGCCAGCGCCTTTGATCTGGATCCCCGGCTGGGACTGGCCACCGGCTCCATCCCCATGGTGGGTGGCCACGGGACCGCGGCCTCCTTCGGCCCGCTCCTGGAAAAGGCCGGAGTCTCCGGAGCCAGCGCCGTTGCCATCGCTTCCGCCACCTTCGGGCTGGTGGCCGGCTGTGTGATCGGCGGCCCCACGGCTGTATCCCGGATCCGGCAGAAAAAACTGCACTCCTTTGAAACAGCCACCGGCTCCAACGAGGTGGTGGTGGATAAAAATGAGGTCACAGGAGCCATCGACTCCAGCCGTTTCTTAAACGCCGCCCTCTGTCTGGCCCTGGCCATCGGCGCAGGCACTGTGGTCTCCGCCTGGCTGAATAAGGTCTTCACCTTTCCCATCTACATCGGAGCCATGCTGGTGGCTGCCTTTATCCGCAATACCACCGATATGGCCGGGAAGGAGATCCCCATGGAGGAGATCAGTACCATCGGAAGCTTCAGCCTTTCCCTGTTTCTGGGCCTGGCCATGATGGGCTTAAAGCTCTGGGAGCTGGCCGACCTGGCCATTCCCATGGTAGTGATGCTGGTGGCCCAGACAGTGCTGATGATGGTCTATGCCTACTTCGTGGTATTTAATCTGCTGGGAAAGAACTACGATGCGGCCGTCATGACCTCCGGCTTCTGTGGCTTCGGCATGGGAGCCACTCCCAACGCCATGGCCAATATGCAGGCCATCACCCAGAAATACGGCCCAGCCCCCACCGCCTACTTCGTGGTTCCCCTGGTGGGAAGCCTGTTCATCGACTTCATGAACACGATCATCATCACCAGCTTCTTAAACCTCCTGTGATCCCATCCGCGGGCGCCTTCCCAATCATATAGCGGGACCTTTTTAAAAGGCCGCGTACAGACCTCCTGTATCCTGCCGGAGCCTGGCGCGGCCCTTTTTGTCTCTCCGTTTTATCCCCATGCAGCAGTTCTGTCCGGATCTCCATAAGGCAGATGCCCGGCGCCTCCTGCCCGCTGCGGGCAGACAGGAAGCGGCACGGCTGGACGGTTCCATTCTCATATGGATTCTCTGTATTTTCCCCTTGCATTTCCTCCATGACGATGCTATAATGTTCAATATCACAAATAATTTTATAAAATTGAACAAGAGGAACGCATATGAACAAACAGAATCCCCATACAGAATCCCTAAAGGGAAAGATCGACTGGTCCACCGCCGTCATTCCCTTCGTGCTGATCGCCTTTTTATGCATCAGCTTCATGGCCGCTCCGGACGGCTCCAGACAGATCCTGGACAAGATCCGGGTGCTTCTGGGAGACACCTTCGGCCTTTATTATCTTGTCATCGGCCTGGGCGTGTTCCTGCTCTCCATTTATCTGGCCTTTTCCCGGTACGGCTCCATCCGTCTGGGCGGCCCCAATGAAAAACCAAAATACTCAGATTTTGCCTGGAGCAGCATGATGTTCACCGCCGG
Source organism: Alitiscatomonas aceti (assembly GCF_025567195.1). Taxonomy (NCBI): domain Bacteria; kingdom Bacillati; phylum Bacillota; class Clostridia; order Lachnospirales; family Lachnospiraceae; genus Alitiscatomonas; species Alitiscatomonas aceti. Next base: position 149,511 of record NZ_JAOQJF010000001.1, read on the forward strand.
GCTGGCCGCTGACATCCTGTTTTACTCCTTCTGCGAATGGATCCTTTACGCCAACGATCCCCATATCGCGGAAATGGGATCCATGCAGATCTGGTCCAGCACCTATCCCATCTTCCACTGGGGCCCCATCCCCTGGAGCTTTTATCTGGTGCTGGCCGTAGCCTTCGGCTTCATGCTCCATGTACGGGGCTGCCACAAGCAGAAATATTCTGAGGCCTGCCGTCCCATCCTGGGAAACCGGGTGGATAAGCTTCCTGGAAAATGTATTGACCTTCTGGCCCTGTTCGCTCTTCTGGCCGGGACCGCCACGACCTTTTCCCTGGCTACGCCGCTGATGGCCCAGGTGCTTTCCAGGCTCACAGGGCTCCCGTCCTCCAAATGGGTCACCATCGGGATCCTGGTGGTCACCTGCATCATTTACACCTACGCCCTGGTCCACGGCATGAAGGGGATCTCCCGGCTGTCTGCTGCCTGTATGTATCTGTTTTTTGCCCTTCTGGCCTATGTGCTCCTGGCCGGAGGCGAGACCCGCTACATCCTGGAGACCGGCTTCTCTGCCATCGGAAATCTGGCCCAGAACTTCTTTAGCCTGGCCACCTTCACCGATCCCCAGCGGACCACCTCCTTCCCCCAGACCTGGACCATCTTTTACTGGGCCTACTGGATGGTATGGTGCGTGGCCTCTCCCTTCTTCATCGGCTCCATCTCCCGTGGGCGCACCGTGAAGCAGACCATCCTGGGCGGCTATGTATACAGCCTGGGCGGCACCTTCTTAAGCTTCCTGATCCTGGGAAATTACAGCCTGGGCCTCCAGGTCAGCGGAAAGCTGGACGTTCTGGGGATCTATGGCAGCGCGGGAGACCTGTACTCCACCATCATTGCCATTGTGGATACCCTCCCCCTGGCTCCCATGGTGCTGGTACTTCTGATCGCCGCCATGATCGCCTTTTACGCCACCAGCTTCGATTCCATCGCCCTGGTAGCCTCCTCCTACACCTATAAACAGATGACTGGAGACGAGGAGCCCCACCGGGCTGTGAAATTCTTCTGGGCCGTAATGCTGATCCTCTTCCCCATTGCCCTGGTGTTTTCCGAAAGCTCCATGGCCAACCTCCAGACGGTTTCCATCATCGCCGCCTTCCCGGTGGCCCTGGTGATCCTTCTGATCATCGCCAGCTTCTTAAAGGATGCGGGCCGGTATCTGGACAGCAGTAAAAAATAGGATCTCAAAAGGCGCCGGAACTCAGCGTTCCGACGCCTTTTTCTTTACCTTCTTATAGATCTCCCTGGCCTCTCTCTTAAAAGCCTCCGTTTCCTCCTTTTCTCCATACCGGACCTTCCGATACAGATCCCGGAATGCGGTGATCTCCTCCTCCATTCCCCAGGAGCGGACCGCATCGCTGCACACGGTCTCGCTGCTGGCGGACCGTTCATCTGCTGGAAGCTGGAAGGCGACGCAGAGCTTTAAAAATTTACGGAAATAATACCGGACGCCCCGGTCTCCCATATACTCTCTGGCCCCGGCCCGTTTTCCCGTCTCCGGAGCCGCCTGGCTTCTTCTCACCGTTCCGGCCGGCCTCCGGTCCGTTTCCCGGCCGCGGCCGGACAGCATCCGGTACAGAAACCAGAAAAACAAAACCAGGGCTGCGGCTGCCGCAAGAGTTCCCAAAAGCTTCAGAAACGCCGGCGTTTCAGAGGCCGCCGTCCCCTCAAAGCCCGGGAGCGCCTCCGGAGCCATCAGGCCGTCCAGGGCATTTTCGGGCATCTCGTAGGAAAAATCCTTAAAAAGCCTGGAAAAGATCCAGGAGATCCCCATAAGGGTACCTGCCAGTAGGCGGACCATAAGCTCCAGCACCGGCACCACCAGGGTCATGTACAGAAATTTCAGGCCGTACAGAAGCCCTCCGGTCACAGCCCGGCTGGAAAGGATGCCGGCCGCCGCCAGCACCGCCAGAAGCTCCCCGGCAGTCCTTCCCCAGAAGCCGCCTCTCCCCTGTCCCGTCCTGGCCAGGCGCAGGGCCCTTAAAAGGAAGATCCCGAGAACCAGGAAGGCTGTAAAAAACGGGACACACCGCCTCCCCCAGACCTGCGTTCCCAGGGAAAGCCACTGGATGCAGCCCGCCGCAAGAAGAAGCCTGGCCTCCGTCATGAGGCTGTCATGGGCCCGCTCCTCCATGTTCCGTTTTTTCCAGCAGATCAGAAGCCAGACGCACCAGGATGCCAGCGCCAGAAAAAGCAGCACCCGCACCCAGAGGGGGCCGGAAAGGAACAGGGGCATGAACATGGCCATATAAAAACACACGTCCGTCAATATCTTAAAAACCAGTATGTCCATTTTCTACACATCCTCCCCATAAAGCGCCAGCAGCCTCCGGCCGGACCGTTCTTCCAGGGACGAAAGGTACGGTGCCGCGTCCTGGTTCCGGTCCGGAGCCACATAGATCAGGCTTTTTCCAGACCGGAGCCCCTTCCGGATGCCGGAAAGGAATTCCCCGCTCCCCATCCGGCAGTCGTAGGTCATCCTTCCCAGCCCCTCCAGTACAGTCTCCAGATGGCCCGGCCCCAGGCCCTCTCCGATCCGGTTCCAGTTTCCCATGGCCCCGGCGATCACGCCGTTGGTCTGGAAATCATAGGCGATCCTCCGCTTTTCCAGCTCCTCACAGATACTGCGGACCATGGAAAAGCACTGCTCCAGAAGCTCTGCTTCCCGTTCCTCGTCCCGGCACTCCACATCCAGGAGGATGGTACAGGAAAGATCCGTCATATTTTCCTGCTCCTTGACCAGAAACCGGCCCTGTCTGGCGCTCTGGACCCAGCTGATGGACCGCAGGGGCTCCCGGCCCGTGTATTCCCTGAACCCACGGATCAGCACAGGATCCTCAAAAAGGCTCCGTTTCACCACATATTCGCCTGCATATCCGCCCAGGAGCCTGGGAAGCTCTTCCCAGCCGCTGGGGGCCGGCTTTACCACGATCTCCTTTAATTCCGGATACGTCTCCAGCGCGGTCTGGAGCCCCAGGAAATCCCCGGCCTCTGCCGAAACGCCCCGGAAGAAATATCTTCCCCTCTTTTTTAAAAGGACCCTCCGTTCTAACTCCGTCTTCTGGCGTCCCTTAAGGTAAAGCACCGAAAGGTGATCCCCAGAGGACTTTGCCGCCACGTTCTCTCCGTTTTCAGAAAAGACAAGTCCTGCGGGGATCTGCTCCCTCATCTGGAGATAGGGGACCATAAGACGCTTTCGGTTGTTTATGGTCATGGTCCAGGAAAAATCCTCCCCCGGCTCCACCACGGTCTTATCCAGGGCCGTGGCAAAGTCCAGTCCGTCCAGCACATGGTCCATGGAATATTTCTCCGCCAGCCATACCAGAAGTCCCAGGACTCCAAGAAATACGATCATCGCAGGTTCTCCATGGGAACCGGGATATCCTCCATGATCTGTCCCAGATATTTTCTCGCATCCTCAAAGCTTTCGCCTCCCCTGGAGATGATCCTGTGGCTGAGGACCCAGGGCGCTGCGGCCTTCACATCCTCCGGGATCACAAAATCCCGTCCCAGGGACGCGGCCATGGCCTGGGAGGCTTTATAGAGGGCGATGGCCCCTCTGGTGGACACTCCGGTAACAAATCGGCTCTCCGTCCGGGTCTTTTCCACAATGTCCATCATGTAGCCCAGGACATCCTTCTGGACCCGCACCTTCGTATATAGCTCCTTCATCTCCTGGATCACCTCCTGGCTCACCACCGGCTCCAGGGAGTTTAAAATATCTGCTGTGGACGGCCTGGACACCACCTCCATCTCCTGCTCCCTGGTCATGTAGCCCAGGCTCAGCCTCATGAAAAACCGGTCCAGCTGGGCTTCCGGCAGGGGAAACGTCCCATAGGATTCCACCGGGTTCTGGGTGGCCATAACAAAGAACGGCTCTGCCATGGGATAGGTGACGCCGTCCACGGTGATCTGGCTTTCCTCCATGGCCTCCAGAAGGCTGGACTGGGTCCTGGGCGTGGCCCGGTTGATCTCGTCCGCCAGCACGATATTGGTAAACAGAGGGCCCTCGCGGAACTGGAACTCCCCTGTTTTCTGGTTATAAAAATTGATGCCCGTAAGATCCGACGGCAGAAGATCCGGCGTAAACTGGATCCGCTTAAAGCCGCTGCCCACGGTCCTTGCAAATGCCTTTAAAAGCATGGTCTTTCCCGTTCCCGGCACGTCCTCTAAAAGCACGTGTCCGGAGCATAAAAAGCTGATAAAGATCAGCCGGACCGTTTCTTCCTTGCCGACGATCACCCGGGAACAGCTTTCCACCACCCGGTCTGTATGTTCCTTAAAATGGCTGTATTCCATTGCCTGTCTCCTCCGTTTTTGGAATATTTCTCTACTTATTATAGACGGCTCCGGCCACGGGCGCAAGAAGGTTTTCACCAGGATCCGGCTCCATAACGGCGGTTCTGCGAAAATGTTCTTAATTCTTAAACAATTCGTAATGCCATGCCACACTTTTACCCCAACTTAGTTCTGGACAGACCTTACCACTTAGTGGTATGATAGTACATAACAGGAATAGAAAAAAACGCGCCCTTCAAATCATGCGCGATACAAGGAGGAGAGTACATCTATGAAAAAAGCAAATTTCTGCTACGCTGTTCTGACAGCTTCCGCAGTTCTCACCCTGGGAACTGTATTTTCCGCTTCTGCTGCCCAGTGGCAGGCTTTAGGAGACGAATGGGTATATGTACAGAACGACGGAGAATACTTTAAAGACGGCTGGAAACAGGACGGAAACCTGTATTATTATCTCGGAAGCGACGGCATCATGCTCCGCCGTACCCTGATCGAAGACGACGACAACTACTACTACTTAGGTTCCTCCGGAGCCATGGCCACCAACGTATGGAAATTCATCCAGAACCCGGAATGGCAGGGCGACGAGCTGGTAGGCGAGGGAAGCTGGTACTACTTCGGCTCCAACGGAAAAGCCATCAAGAGCGACGGCAGCAAGGCCAAGGTTTATGAGGTCGGCGATAAGAAATACGTGTTCGACCATTACGGACGTATGATGAGCGGATGGGTCACTGAGAGCGGCGAATATGTGGAATCTGAGGACGACTGGGCCAACGGCTTATACTATGCCGACGGCGAGGGCGACGGCAGTGTAGTGACCAACGCCTGGGTATACACCACAGTTCCCGACGACACCAACGAGGACGAGACCGAGCCCACCTACCACTTCTACTTCGGCTCCAACGGCAAGAAGACTGTGAGCACCAAGAAATCCATCGGCGGCAAGGAGTACTTCTTTGATGAGAGAGGTGTGGCGCAGTATGGATGGCACAAGGGCGACGACGGCGATTGGGATTGGTCCTACTACGGAGATTCTGAAGAGCCTTATCTGCGTACCGGATGGTTCCAGGCGGTTCCTGACTCTGAGATGCACTCCAGTGCCCACGACGACGGAAGCGTATACTGGTATTACTCCACCAGCGCAGGAAAGACCGCAGTCTCTGAGTTCCGGACCATTGATGGAAAAACATACGCGTTTAATGAATATGGCGAGTTAGTGACAGGTCTTAAAAAAGTTAAAGTTGACTCTTCTGATAAGAAGAAAATTGAAAGTATCAGTTCCATTGACTATATCAGCGATATCGAAAATGTAGAAGAAAATGTTTATGTATGCTACTTCGGCGGTGACGGAGCTGCCAAAACTGGTACCCAGACTCTCACCATTGACGGAAGTTCCTATACCTTCGATTTCAAATCCAGTGGTTCTCCTAAGGGAGCAGGTACCAACGGCATCAATGACAACTACATCTATGTCAACGGCAGACGTCTGGCAGCAGAGGAAGACAGCAAATACGGTATTGTTGAATACGACGGAAAACGCTACCTGGTAAATGAAAGCGGCGCAATCCAGAAGAACAAGAAAAACGTTAAAGATGCTGACGGATACTACTACTGTACCGGTAAGCATGGAATTGTAGTCCATGAGCGTCTGGAAGACAAGTGTACTGAAAAAGAGCACAAAGAAGAATAAACCCCTTACCACAAAAGCGGCACCCCATAGACAGGAAATTGTCTATGGAGCGCCGCTCCTTTTTCTCTCAAATCACACCGCTCAGATCCAATAAGATCCGTTTCCGGCCAGCCTCCGGTCAGCCTTCAAACGCATCCTTCATAACCCGCTCTCCCAGATATCTGCTGAATCTCTCAAACGCTTCCCCGGACAGACGTTCCGGGCTGGTCATCAGCACCAGATTGTGGCCATGGCTTTCCTGATGATACGCCGGATGCGTATGCTCATAGGGATTGTCTATAAACCCGCATCTCTCATAAAACCCTTTCCTGCGCCTGGAAATATCATCCACAGGGGGATCGATCTCAAGGATCCGCGTTTTCTCCCCTTTCCCCAAAAGCGCCAGCACCCTCTCCCCGTACCGCTTATTTCTCATTTCCGGGCAGATACAGAAATGCTCAATGTAAATAAATTCTTCATTCTCCCAATACAGGATCAGCCCCACGAACCTATCCTCATCATAGACCAGATCAAAGCAGTATTCACTGTCCCCTAAGATCCTTTTCTGGGACAGCTCCTCTCTCTGTTCATGATAAGGGAAACTTATCTGATACAGCCTTAAGGCCTCGTTATACATGGGATGTGACGAATCCGTGACCCGCTCCAGACGCATACGTATTTCCTCCTGTTCCACATTTTTCCGGCTGAGATCCGGCATTCCTTCCATCAATACCAAACAGACCGGTCCCAGGGCACAGGCCCAGGAACCGGTCCTCTCTTTTCTTTTTATCCATCTTCCCGCAGACCGGGCTCTGCCAGGCCAGAAACCAGCGAAATCCTCCGCTTCCGCCCAGAATCTGCTTATTCGCTCTCTCCGCCCTTCACCTGCGGCCGTCCCAGGCTTTCCCACTTGAGGTATGCGCTGATGAATCCGTCGATGCCGCCATCCAGCACGCTGGTCACATTCCCGCTCTCAAAGCCGGTCCTGTGATCCTTAATGAGCGTATAGGGCTGGAGCACATAGGAACGGATCTGGCTGCCCCAGGCGATCTCCTTGACATCGCCCCGGAGATCAGAGATCTTCTCCGCATTCTCCTGCTGCTTCAGCATATAAAGCTTTGCCTTTAACATCTGCATGGCCCTGTCCTTGTTCTGGAACTGGGACCGTTCATTCTGGCACTGTACCACGATCCCTGTGGGGATATGGGTGATACGCACCGCAGAGGAGGTCTTATTGATGTGCTGCCCGCCGGCGCCGCTGGACCGGTAAGTATCGATTCTTAAGTCATCCGGATTGATCTCCACATCCAGATCCTCCTCAATATCCGGCATCACGTCGCAGGATACAAAGGAGGTCTGCCGCTTTCCGTTGGCGTTGAACGGAGAGATCCGCACCAGGCGGTGGACGCCTCTCTCGGATTTCAGATATCCAAAGGCGTTCTCCCCGTTGATCTGGAGGGTCACTGACTTGATCCCGGCCTCTTCACCTGCCAGATAGTCTAACATCTCCACGGAAAAGCCCTTGCTCTCCGCCCACCGGCAGTACATCCGGTAAAGGATGCTGCACCAGTCGCAGGATTCGGTCCCTCCGGCTCCTGCGTTGAGGCGCATGATGGCATTGTTTCCGTCGTATTCTCCCGTCAAAAGGGTACGGAGCCGCAAAGCCTCCAGCTCGTCGGAAAACTCATCCACCATCTTCTGTATCTCCGGAACGATGGCCGGATCGTTTTCCTCGTACCCCATCTCGATCATCAGACCGATCTCCTCATACTGGTTCTGAAGCCTGTTAAACTCCGCGACCGTATCTTTTAAATGCTTCGCTTCCTTCACAAGCCTTGTGGATAATTCTGCATCTTCCCAGAAGCTGGGCTCCTCCATGGTCTTGTCAAGCTCGTCGATCCGCCTGATCTTCGCATCCAGGTTTAAGGATTCCCGAACTTCCTGAAGCGGTTTTTCATATGTGGATAACGTATATTTAAACTGATCTAACTCAACCATAGAATCTCGTCCTCTCTTACTGGGCTAACGGTTTTCTGCCGTGGCACTGTTTATATTTTTTACCGGATCCGCAGGGACAGGGATCGTTGGGGTAGATCTTCTGGGCGGCCCGTCTCTGGGGAGTTCTGGCGGCCGTGTTGTCCCTGTTGGTGCCTGTCACCCGGGCCGCAGCCTCTCTCTCGATCTTCTGCTCCACACGGATATGGCAGAGGATGCGGACCGTATCTTCACGGATGGCAGAGGACATATCCTCAAACATCTCATATCCGCTCATCTTATACTCTACCAGCGGATCCCTCTGGCCATAGGCCTGAAGGCCGATCCCCTGGCGGAGCTGGTCCATATCGTCGATATGGGACATCCACTTATTGTCGATCACCTTTAAGAGCACCACCCGCTCGATCTCACGGATCTGCTCTGCATCCGGGAATTCTGCTTCCTTGGCCTCATAGAACTTGGTGGCCTTTTCCTTTAAGGCGTGCTTCAGTTCATCCTTCTTCATATGACGGATCTCGTCATTGAGCTCCAGGGGCTTTAAGGGAATGATCGGAAGAATCAGCTCGTTCAGCTCCTTAAAGTTCCACTTATCCGCAGACTGCTCGTCTCCAATGGACATATCCACAGCGCCTTCCACGATGTCGTTGAGCATCTTCATGATCACGTTGCGCATGTTCTCTCCGTTTAATACCTGGAGACGCTCTGCGTAGATCACCTCACGCTGCTCGTTCATGACTTCATCGTATTTTAACAGGTTCTCACGGATCCCGTAGTTATTTGTCTCAATCTTTTTCTGGGCCTTTTCGATGGCTGTGGACAGCATCTTATGCTCGATCTGCTCGTTCTCCGGAACTCCCAGGGCATTAAACATGCTCATAAGCTTATCTGAACCGAAGAGACGCATCAGGTCGTCCTCCAGGGACAGGTAGAAACGGGATTCACCCGGATCGCCCTGACGGCCGGAACGGCCGCGGAGCTGGTTGTCGATACGTCTGGACTCATGGCGCTCCGTACCAATGATCTTTAAGCCGCCCAGGGCCTTGGATTCGTCATCCAGCTTGATATCCGTACCACGGCCGGCCATGTTGGTGGCAATGGTCACAGCGCCGTGTACGCCGGCCTCTGCAACGATCTCCGCCTCCAGCTCATGGAACTTGGCGTTTAATACCTTATGGGGAACTCCGCGCTTTTTCAGCATGTGGCTTAACATTTCGGAGGTCTCGATGGTGATGGTGCCCACCAGCACCGGCTGTCCCTTTTCATGGGCCTTTACGATTTCCTCCACCACAGCGTGGAATTTTTCCTTCTTCGTCTTATAAACGGCATCCTCCAGATCCTTACGGACCACCGGACGGTTGGTGGGGATCACGATAACATCCATTCCGTAGATATTCCGGAACTCCCGCTCCTCTGTCTGGGCCGTACCGGTCATACCGGCCTTCTTGCGGAACTTATTAAAGAAGTTCTGGAAGGTGATGGTGGCCAGGGTCCTGGACTCTCTTCTTACGTTTACGTGCTCCTTCGCCTCGATGGCCTGGTGGAGACCGTCGGAATACCGGCGGCCCGGCATGATACGGCCGGTGAACTCGTCAACGATCAGCACCTCGTCATCCTTTACTACATAATCCTTATCCCGGAACATCATGTAATTGGCGCGGAGGGCCAGGATGATGTTGTGCTGGATCTCCAGGTTCTCCGGATCAGCCAGGTTTTCAATATGGAAGAACTGCTCTACCTTCTTAACGCCCTCGGCCGTTAAGTTTACCACCTTATCCTTTTCGTTTACGATAAAGTCTCCGGTCTCTTCGATCTCCTCGCCCATGATGGCGTTGAACTTATTGAACTCTCCGGACTCCTCGCCCCGGGTCAGCTGCCTTGCCAGCACATCGCAGACCTCGTAGAGCTTTGTGGATTTTCCGCTCTGGCCGGAAATGATCAGAGGTGTTCTGGCTTCATCGATGAGGACAGAGTCCACCTCGTCGATGATACAGTAATCCAGGTCTCTCAGCACCATCTGCTCTTTGTAGATGGCCATGTTGTCGCGGAGATAGTCAAAGCCCAGCTCGTTGTTGGTCACATAGGTGATATCGCAGTTATAGGCGGCCTTTCTCTCTTCGGAGGTCATGGAGTTTAATACCACGCCCACTTTAAGGCCTAAGAATTCATGGACCTGTCCCATCCACTCGGCGTCACGCTTTGCCAGATAGTCGTTGACCGTTACGATCTGGACGCCCTTTCCGGACAGCGCGTTTAAGTAGGCCGGACATGTGGACACAAGGGTCTTTCCTTCACCGGTCTTCATCTCTGCGATACGGCCCTGGTGCAGGACGATACCGCCGATGAGCTGGACCGGATAATGCTCCATTTTTAAGGTTCTTTTTGCTGCTTCCCGGACGGTGGCAAAGGCCTCCGGAAGAAGATCATCCAGAGTCTCTCCGGCTGCCAGGCGCTCTTTAAACTTCCTGGTCTGGTCCTTTAACTCCTCGTCGCTCATTTTCTGCATTTCCGGACGCAGCTTTTCAATTTTATCAATAATCGGGTAGATCAGCTTCAGCTCCCGCTCACTGTGCGTTCCAAATACTTTTTCAACAAGATTCATTCTGCACGCTCCTAAATCTAAAACATTCTTTTTCCCCGGCTTTCTGTGGCCGGAGGACAATTCTGCTATCATACAATCCTTTATATTCTATCACCTTCATACGGTTTATTCAATGCTTTCCTTTTTTTTTAACAATTTAGACATATTTCTGTCCATGGCTCCGGCCGCCGGATGGGACCATTCCGCCGCTTTCACCCGCCTGGAATGTAAAATTATTGTAAACTGGCAGATTGCACAAACCATACATTCGATTTTCTGGTTATCCACTTTATCCACCGTCGTCCACAAAACTTTTGTTGAAAGTTGTCCCCCCTGTTTTTCCTTTATTTTACTGAAAAATGCACTTATACACCAAGTTATCCACATTATCCACAATTTATCCCATGGTTGATTCCTATTTTTCGGTGGACGCGTAATTTTTCATATTTTTGTACACATCTCATAAAATTCACTTTTTCGACCAGTTTTTCCAGCAAAACCATTGACAAATGGCGAAGGCTGTCGATAGTACCCCTATCGTTTTACAGATCTGTACACCCCTTCAAGTTGTCGCACCTTTTATAATTTTAGTTGTTTTTTACAGAATTATATGCTATAATAAGACCATCCCAAAAGAAGGAGTTGATTCTATGCGTTATATCATCAGCGGAAAGAACATCGACATTACACCAGGTTTAAAAGAAGCAGCAGAAAATAAGATCGGAAAGCTGGAACGCTATTTTTCTCCTGATACGGAAGTACAGGTAACCATGAGCGTAGAGAAAGGACGCCAGAAAATTGAGGTAACGATCCCTGTCAAAGGCAGCATCATCCGTGCCGAACAGGATTCCAATGATATGTATGTTTCCATTGACCTTGTGGAAGAGATCATCGAACGTCAGATCAAAAAATATAAAACAAAACTCATTGATAAGAAACAGAGTGCGCTTTCCTTCAGTGAGGCCTTCCTGCAGGAGGAGCCGGAGCATGAGGAGACCATAAAGATCGTAAAGACCAAACGCTTCGCAATGAAGCCTATGGATCCGGAGGAGGCCTGCATCCAGATGGAGCTTCTGGGCCACAACTTCTTTATGTTCCTGAACGCAGATACCAACGAGGTCAATGTTGTTTATAAGAGAAAATCAAATTCCTATGGTCTGATCGAACCGGAATTCTAATGACCCCCATGGACAAGCTTTTTAAAGGCCGGTGCGCGGAATCTCCCGCACCGGTCTTTTTATGAAAGAGAGGAATCACAATGAAAATATCCATCGTTTACCATTCATCCACAGGCCGCACAGAGGCAGCCGCAAAAGAGATCGTCAAAGGCATTGAGGCCGTAGAGGACATGGAGGCCGTTCTGATCCCCGTTTCATCCTTCAGTGAAAAAAAGGACGAGTATGTAAAGGAGCTCCAGGAATCCGCCGGCGTATTATTCGGAACGCCGGATTATTATGCCGCTGAATCCTGGCAGCTAAAGCAGTGGCTGGATACCTGCCCTGTAAGCCTGGGCGGAAAGCTGGGCGGCGCCTTCGCCACCTCCAATGTTCCCCAGGGCGGCCCGGTCATGGCCATCGAAAGCATCCTGACCCAGCTCCTGGTAAAGGGAATGCTGGTCTACTCCGGCGGGACCAGCCTTGGAAAACCCAATATCCATCTGGGGCCTGTATGTACCGGGCCGGAAATGACTGGAATGGACCTCTTCCCCGTATTTGGACAGCGCTTCGCCTCCAAAGCAGCCGAGCTCTTCAGGTAAGCTCCGTAAATAGGACGTACATTCCTAAGACAAAAATGTCCCCTGGCTATCCATAATAACTGGTGGCCAGGGGACATTTTTGTTTTGATCCTATTTTTTCATTTTATTCCGTTTATTCGCACATGCCATACAATTCTCGCAGGCGCTCTTGGCAACAGCCATACCGCCCAGAGAGGTCTCCCTGAGCTCCGATGGGATGGAACGTCCCACGGCGTACATGACCCCAATGGTCTCGTCGATGGGCGTGATGCTCTTTACGCCTGCCAGAGAAAGCTCCGCAGAGATCAGCGCATTGGAAGCGCCCATGGCGTTCCGGTTCTGGCAGGGATTCTCCACCAGGCCGCCGATGGGGTCACAGACCAGACCCAGGATGTTGACCATGGCAAAGGAGGCCGCGTCCATGCACTGCCTCGGAGTGCCTCCAAAAAGCTCCACAGCCGCCGATGCAGCCATGGCGCTGGCAGACCCCACCTCTGCCTGGCAGCCGCCCTCTGCTCCCGCTGTGGTGGCGTTTCTGGTGATCAGATAGCCGATGGCAGCCGCGTTGAACAGTGCCTGGCAGATCTCGTCATCGGTAAAGCCGTACTGCTCCTGGAGAGCGCAGAGGGTTCCCGGGATCACGCCGGAGGAACCGGCTGTGGGAGCCGCCACGATAAGTCCCATGGAAGCGTTGACCTCCAGGACGCCCACCGCATAGGCAATGGCCTTGGAGACCACGTCGCCGCAGATATTTTTTCCCTGCTCCCGTAAGGCGTGGAGCTTCTTGCTCTCTCCACCGATCATGCCGCCCATGCTGACGATGTCCTCCTTCAGGGGCTTCTTTACCGCCGCCTGCATGATGGAAAAGGCCTTTTTCATTCTGGCTTTTGTCTTTTCCCCGTCCTGCTCCAGGAACGTGGTCTCCCGCTCGAACATGGCCTCGGAGATCTTTTTATTTTCTTTTTCACAGTATTCTAAAAGCTGCGCACCGTTGATAAAATTCATATCCCTTTCCCTCCGTTAATCCAGCTGGATGGCCGGCACTACCAGCACATTTGTCACTGATTCCACGCCCTTTAAGGCGCTGACTACCTGGTTTGACACATTGGTATCCACTTCGATGATGGCGTAAGCCCGTTTTCCCTTGCTCTCCCGGTAAAGGCGCAGGGAACCGATGTTCAGATCGTAGGCGCTTAAAACCGTGGTCACAAAGGCCAGGGTCCCCTTCTTGTCCACATGCTCCACCACTAACGTGCAGTAATTGCCCGTCAGCTCCACATCCACGCCGTTGAGCCTTGTGATCACCGCATTTCCGCCGCCGATGGATTTTCCCCGCAGGGACACAACGCTCCCGTCCTTATCCGTCACGTAGATATCCACGGTATTGGGATAGATCTCCTTGTCTGTAAAGTTCTCTTCAAAGGAAAACGCCAGGCCGGCCTCCTTTGCGTGCTCAAAAGAATCCCGGATCCGCTCATCGTCGGGATGGTATCCCAGGATACCGCCCACCAGGGCCCGGTCCGTACCATGGCCATGGTACGTTCTTGCAAAAGAGCCGTAAAGCACAAATTTCACAGACACAGCCCTTTCTACCATACGGCCCGCAACAAAGGCGATCCGCAGCGCTCCTGCTGTGTGGGAGCTGGAGGGACCGATCATATTTGGTCCCAGAATATCAAACGTTCCAATCTCGTTCATACCCTTTGATTCCTCCTGAATGTTAATTTAAAAACGTAACCGCCTTATACGGCGTCCTGTAATATGCAGTTGTGGTCATGATCCCATTTTTAGGCGTGCTGGCGTGGATGATCTGTCCGCCGCCGATGTACAGGGCCACATGGTTGATGTAGTCGCCGCTGGCGTAGAACAGCAGATCTCCCGGCTGGACCGAATCGATGGGGATCTCTTTTCCCTTGGCCGCCTGGTCCCTGGAGCTCCTTCCGGTGCTGATCCCGAAGTGCTCAAAGATCTTCATCGTAAAGCCTGAGCAGTCCGCTCCCTCTGTAAGGCTTGTCCCGCCGTATACATAGGGATTTCCCAGGAACTGCTTTGCATAAGCCACAATGGCTGTTCGGGTGGCAGAGGCCAGCTCTGCGCTTCCGGGGCCGGACGGAGCCAGGATCCCCTGGGAAGCGTCCGTATCCCCGCCGGGACCGGACTGGCTGCCGATGGTTCCGGAATTTCCAGAGCCAGCTCCGCTGTCCGGGCTATTGGTTCCGGAACCTCCAGCGTTCCCGCTGCTTCCGCTGCCTCCAGGCCCGGACTGGCTTCCAACACCCGTATTCTGGCCCTCCGCAGGCTTCATCGGGTTCTTGGAGACCGGCTCCTCATTGGGGTTTGCCTGGATAAAACCGATCTCCGACGAGGAGATCTCCGGTGAGATCACGGTGCCTTCATTCTGGACGCCCTCCTCTTTCCGAAGCTGTTCCATGGCGGCGATGGCCTCCTGGGCCTCCTTCTGGAGCTTTTCCGTTTCCTCTTTCTTTTTCTTTTCTTCCTCTACGCTGACCGCCTGGTCGAACTCCACCCGCTGGGTGATATAGTCCTTATGTACATAGCCGCTCAGCTCATAGTCCACCTGGATCTGTACAAAATCGCCCTCTTCCTTTGTGGCGATGTATTCGGCATCCCTGGACAAAAGCGTCAGCGTGGCGCTGGTGGTGTTGGGTTCCTCCCTGAGCCGCAGAGTATCGGTATTGATGGTAGCGTATACGGTTCCCACCTGCTTTGCAACCTTCTCCGCCTCCGCTCCGGTGATAAAATATTCTGCTTTTATGTATCCGTTGACAGAGCCGGACTGGATCTGATACCAGGCGCCGCCCTCGCCGTCCACGGTTTTTAAAATAGTGGCTGCGCAGTTATTATAGATCTTTCCAACGATGCCGCTGCTGGTGTTGGGCTCGGTCCGCACATTGACATAATTGCTCACCCGGGAAATGGCCACATTGGCGTACGCCTCCCCGTTGGAGCCCACCACCGGGATCCCCAGGCGGGGGCTGGTCTGGGCCGCCGTATCTGCGTAAACCGTCGCAGGAGCCAGCATAAGCGCCAGGGCGCATCCAACGGTCAGTATGATCTTTCTGTTTTTCATTCTGTCTTTCCTTCCTTATTGCTGTCCGTTTAAATACCGCTCTGCGCTGGTCACACAGTTGGCTCCGTCAGCCACGGCTGTAACGATCTGGCGCAGGTTCTTCGTGCGCACGTCTCCGGCCGCAAAGATCCCAGGCTGGGACGTTTTTCCATCCTCTCCCGCCAGGATATAATGGCCTCCGTCCATGGCCACCAGGTCCTCCAGGCCCTCTGTATTGGGAGAGATCCCCACGGCAATGAACACGCCGTCCACGGGAAGCTCCCTCTTTTCTCCCGTTTTTTTATTGGTGAGGCTTAAGGATTCCACCTTGTTTTCCCCGTTGATGGAATCTGCCACCGTGTCCCAGAGGATCTCTACATTTTCCATCTCCATCAGCTTTTTCTGGAGGCTCTTTGCTCCTCTGAGCTCGTTCCGGCGGTGGATCAGATATACCTTCTCACAGATCCTTGCCAGGAAAATAGCGTCCTCGATGGCCACGTCTCCGCCTCCCACCACGGCGGCTGTCTTCTTTTTAAAGAAGGCTCCGTCACAGGTGGCGCAATAGGAAACGCCCATGCCCATGAGCCGTTCCTCACCGGGAACGTCCAGCTTTCTGTGGCGGGCGCCTGTGGCGATGATCACTGTCCTTGCCAGATACGTGCCGTTTTCCCCGTTCAGCTTCCAAAGAACAGGGCCGCCGTCTCCGGCCTCAGCAGCCCTTAAAAGGCCCTCGCCGTCCTCTCCGGCCTGTTGGATCCCGATGATGGAGTCCTCGGCAAATTCTGCTCCCAGCCGGTCCGCATGCTCCCGGAATTTCATTCCCAGGTCAAAGCCGTTGATTCCCGGAAGGCCGGCGTAATTATCTACCTCGTAGGTGGTCAGCACCTGTCCGCCGCTGACCATCTCTTTTTCTATTACCAGTGTCTTTAATTCTGCTCTCTGGGCGTATATGGAGGCTCCAAGGCCCGCCGGGCCGGAACCTAAGATCACAAGATCATAAATCTGTTCCATGCTCTCCTCCCATTCCTGTCTCCGCCTCCCGGACCTGGATATCCATTGGAAACCAGGCCGTTCCGGCCGCAGACATTCCATTTTTCGGCCTGGTCCTTCCCAGGCACATAATTCCTCCTTAGTATATCACAGTCCTGGGAAAGAATACAAACGGTTTTCCAGGAAATATTCGTGGCATTATTGTGGCAGCTCCTGGCCTTTCCCTGGAAAAACGATTCCGGAGCGTGTATAATAAAGCTGCGGCAGCGATAAAGATTTTCTGTCCATGGGAATTTTCCCGAACATAAAAATTTGGGGAAATTCATAGTTTTTGGGAAAATAATTTTTCTCGGAAAATTTTAGTTTTTAGAAAATATTTTCAGGGAAAATGGTAAGATCTTTCTGGGAATCCCAGGAAACTGCCTGCAAGTGAAAGGAGACATACGTATGAAGAAAACTGTCCTGGTGACTGGCTCCTCCCGTGGGATCGGGAGAGCCATCGCCTTAAAATACGCGGAGCACGGATATAATGTGGTCATCAACTGTGCCCGCAGCACAGACCGCCTGGAGCAGGCAAAAAAAGAAGCAGAGGCACTGGGAGCCGCCTGTCTGGCAGTCCAGGCAGACGTGGGAATCTGGGAGGACTGCGTCCGCCTGTTTGCCCAGATCCAGGAACATTTCGGAGACCTGGATATCCTGGTCAACAACGCCGGGATCTCCTGGATCGGGCTCTTACAGGATATGGACGTTTCCCAGTGGAACACACTGATCGCCTCCAATCTGTCATCGGTCTTCCACTGCTGTAAGCTGGCGGTTCCGGGCATGGTGAAAAAGCAGTCTGGCCGCATTGTCAATATTTCCTCTGTATGGGGCGTCTGCGGCGCTTCCTGTGAGGCAGCCTATTCCGCCTCCAAGGGCGGCGTGGGAGCCCTTACCCAGGCTCTTGCCAAGGAGCTGGCTCCCTCTGGGATCCAGGTCAATGCCATTGCCTGCGGCGCCATCGATACGGAAATGAACGGGTTTCTGTCCGCAGAAGAGGAAGAAGCGCTCCTGGACGAGATCCCGGCCGGCCGCATGGGGCGGCCGGAAGAGGTGGCCGATGTGGTCTTTGCCATGACAGGATCCCCGGACTACCTCACCGGCCAGATCCTCCGTCTGGACGGAGGGTGGATCTGATCCAGAGGAAGACCGTTCCTAGCACGGATCGGAACCTTGGAACAGCGCTCCAGGATTCCGGCAGTGCGGACTCCGGACTCTGGATCGAACTTTTAGCCGACATAGATTCCGGCTCCGGGACGGGGTTTTTGGGGCAGGTGCGGATTCCGGCCCGAAGTGTGAAAATCCGTCTGGTTAGTCTGGACTATTGGGCATAAACATATCTTTTTTCCCGGTATGCCCAATTTCTTCCGGAAATCCAGTCTTTTTCCCGCTTTTCCCTGGTCTTATGGACATACACCCCCATATTTCTTCCCCTATGCCCAAAATTCCCCTAATTTCTGGGTATGGGGGAAAAAATTTCCCCCTTTATGCCCAATAATCAAGACTAACCACAAAAATATACAGAATAATCGGCCAGAGAGGCTGACCTGGGATGGGCAAGGACAGGGGAACAAAGAAGCTAGCTAGGGGATGACCGGGGCGCGAGACCAAAAAAGCTGACTAAAGCGGGCAAGGACAGGGGGACAGGGGAACAGAGAAGCTGACCAGGGGGATGACTGGAGCGCGAGGCCAAGAAAGCTAGCTAGGGCGGGCAAGAACAGGAGAACGGGGAACCTGATCAGAGGGGAGGCCTGGAGCGCGGGGCCAAAGAGCCAGCCTGGGGCGGGCAAGGATCGTAAGCTGGAGGAGCTGGCTGAAATTACCGGCCGGAACATCGGCCGGGGAGAATAATAAAATGAGACGGCTTCCAAAAATCCTTGGCTAGCCGCTTCCTTAAAAACGGAACGCGGAGCCCTGGAAGAAAGTCCCAGGGGTCCGCGTTCTGTATCCAGGCCGCCCGCAAAGCGGGCGGCCCATCTTCATCTACCTAATTATCTCTCCTGCCGCGTAAAGTCCTCTTCAATGACCTTCCAGGCGGCATCCACACTGAAATGCTCCCGGATGTAGGCCTGGGTCTTCCGGCACATGGCGGCGCAGGTATCCGGATCGTTATAAAGGCTCACCACCGCCCCGGCAAAGTCCTCCGGCTCGTCGGCGATCCGCATGATATCCCCGGCCTCCGGAATGCCTTCCGCCCCGATGGATGTGGTAACGATGACAGAGCCGTTATAAACAGCCTCCACCACCTTACCCTTGACCCCCGCTCCATACCGCAGGGGCACCACCACCAGGCGGCTGCCGGCGTAAAGCGCCGCCAGCTCCTCTTCGGATACGAAGCCCTTGACCACAATGCCGCTTCCCGGCTGCTCCAGGGCCCGGATCTCCTCCGTCACCTTGGAGCCCACCACGTAAAAGGTCACATCCAGCTTCTCCCGGATCAGAGGGAATACCTCCTTTGCAAACCACAGGACCGCGTCCGCATTGGGCGGATGGGCAAAGCCGCCTACAAACAGGAGGCCCTCCCGCTTTGCAAAATCCATGTCGATGTTTTCCAGGAACGTTTCATATACATACGCTGTAATGGCCTTCACCGGCAGCTCCGGCTTCACCGCATGGATGGCCTCCTCCTCCACATAGGACGGATAGTAGGCCGCTGCCGCCTTCTCCATCAGAGAAAACTCGATGGATTTCCAGTAATCGGAATCCCGTTTTTTCTGGATGTCTCCGGTCAGCTCATACTCCCGGTATTCCCTGAGGAAATGGAGATCGTGGCCATAATAAATGATCTTGATGTCCGTGTTCTGCTTCAGGAAATCCACGTACTTCACTGCAATATGGGGCCGGTTCAGATAAGCAAAGTCGATCTCATCCTTATTTTTCATGATCCAGTCCCAGATCCCTGCCTGGTATTCCGGTCCATAAAGGATCTCCACGCCCATCTGCTGCAGGACCGTGGAATACGGCTCCTCATGAAGGAAATTATCCCCCAGGAACTTCACCACATATCCCTTCTTCAGGAACATTTTCAGATACTGGTAGGTGGTCTTGGAACCGGCGTCCTTATCGAAGGTGGGCACATAATGATCCACCACCAGGATCACCGGCTTTCCCTGGCTCCTTTCCCTGGCCCGGAACGGGTTGGGATTTCCCGTATTGACACACTGCTTTTTAAACTCCTCGGCCCATTTTTCCCTAAGCTTCCGGCTGTTCTCCACCTGGTAGCGCTTTAAGCCCGTTCCATTGACATCCGTGCCGTTGGACACGCCCTCAAAGTGGATCACCTTGGAAAGGGGCTGGTATACCACCCGCAGGCCGGCCTTCCGCACCTCAAAGGCCAGGTCGGAATCCTCGCAGTAGGCCGGAGCGAACCGGTCGTCAAAGCCGCCGATCTGGTTCCACAGCTTCCTGGATAACAGGATGGCGGCTCCGGAAATATAGTCCACGTCCTTCACATAATTATATTCCGCCTTGTCCGGATCGTCCAGGCGGCCATAATTCCAGCCGGAGCCGTCGCTCCAGATAATGCCGCCGGCCTCCTGGAGCCGTCCGTCCGGGTACACCAGCTTGGAGCCCACCATACCGATGGACGGATCGGAGCCGATCAGGTCTACCAGGGAGGAAAGCCATCCCGGCGTCACCTGGGTATCGTTATTTAAGAACATGATATATTTTCCCCGGGCCTTTTTCGCCGCATTGTTGCAGTTTCTTAAAAAGCCCTGGTTGGTCTCATTGCGGCAGATCACCACATTCTCCGCATATCTGGAAAGCTCTCTGGTGGCGTCGGTGGAAACGTCGTCGGCAATGATGATCTCATAGGACACGTCCGGCGTGTTCTCAAGAATAGACACCAGACAGGCGTAGGTATAGTGGATCTGGTTATAGACCGGGATCACCACAGAGACCTCCGGCTCCTCAAAATATGGGAACCGCAGCTTTCCGTGCTCCAGATATCCCTCGCCGATCTGGAAATCGCCGCCGATCCGGTTCCTTCCTTCGCCCGTCAGATAAAGGCCCAGATATTTTCCCGGATGGCGGATGGTGTTTTTCACATATTTTAAGACCTTTCTCTTTCTGGTCCCCTCCGGGAAGGCCCGGTCCACCATCCTGTGACACTTTCTTAATCCCTTCCATATCACCGACTCGTGCTTAGAAAGGTACTGCAGCGTTTTTGCGATCTCTCCGTTTTCCCGGCGGAGATCCGCGATGATCACGTCCAGGTTCGCCACATGGTTATTGGTGAGCCGCTGGACCTCCTGCTGCTTCTGAATGGTCACGTCCCGCTCAGCCACCGTCTGGTTCAGAGTCTCGCACCATTCCACCACCTCCGGCAGCTTCCTGTGGGCCTCCAGGAGTTCCTCCAGGCTCTTCACCGGCTGCTCATACTGCTTCATGTACTGGAAACCGCCGTTTCCATGGACATACCCCTGGAAGTGCTCCTCCATGGAGGCAAAAAGCCCCTGCTCCTCTTCGCCTATGCCAAAGTGGGCGAAAAGCTCCTCCTGGGCGGAAGAGACCGAAGCCTCGCACCTGCGGTAAAAATACAGCAAGTTCCTGTAATGAAGGAATTTTGCAGGGATCTCCATGTCAAAGACCCACTCATAATCAATGCCGTAAACATGGCCGTCCGAGATCATGAGATTTTCAAATAATCCGTCCACGTTGGGGGCCTCGGTGAGCCGTCCCAGTTCCTCCAGCCCCTCCGGCACAGACCCGAATACCTCTGTAAAGCCCTGGCCGGGAGTGAAGGGGCCGCCTGTCTGTTCTTTTATGGAAAAATGCCCGCCGTCCACAGAAAAATCCTCCGGGAACACCAGGGCCATGACCTGCTCCAGTTCCTCATAGGGAATCTGGCCCATATGGATCCGGTCTGCCAGGGCGTCTGCCAGGGTCTCTCCCTCCAGATACCGGAAGCAGACTGTCTTTCCTCCGTCCTTAAACTCCGGCTCCAGGAAACGGATCCTGGGATTCTGTTCCCGGATCATCTGGTACTTTTCCCAGAATGAGCCCATATGGCCGGCTCCCGCTTCCGTAAGCGCCGTCTTTTCCACGGAAAGGGCGCCGTTTTCCCGGACGATGGCCGTCTTCAGCTGGAATTTCTCCGACCGGGTCCGGTTATATTTCACATATATGATCTGTCTCATGACTGTCCTCTCCTGTACGCTCCCAGGAACGAATTGGCAAAGCTGGAAAATACTCCGTTCCTGCATGCCATGGCCATGGCCTGCTCCTCGCTTCCGAAGGTCAGTCCCGGCCCATCGAGCCTGGCGGATATATTGGTCACCTCTCCGTTCTCCGGCAGATATGCGTCTGAGTAGACTGCCGCCGGATACCGGTAATCGGGAACGGGATAATAAAGAAGGGAGCTGCCTCCGTAAGTCCCCTCCAGGGACTCCAGAAGTTCCAGTACCTCCGCCCGCAGGAAGGAAACGTCAAACCGCTCCGCTCCCATCCAGTAGCGGACTCCCGCCGCGTTCTCCGCTGCAAAGTACAGGGTCCCCTCCGGCTTCAGAAGCCCGACCGCCGCCTTTAGGACTGCCTCTGCCTCTTCCTTCTTATACTGCTCCAGGGTTCCGGCCATAAAAATAAGGTCAAACCCTTCCCCCGGAAACTCCAGAGGAGCTGTTCCATTTCCTGGCTTATACTCCTTATATCCGGCTTCCGGCTTTAAGATATCCCCCCGGACAAAATGGAGATTTTCATGCGTTCCATGGCGCAGACGGTTCACCTCCAGGTTTTCGTCCCTGGGATCCAGTACCACCGTCTCTCCGGCCCGGCGGGCCAGGAGCCCTGTGTAAGAACCGTAATCGGAGCCGATCTGCAGGACCCGGGAATCCCCCTGGATCTCCGTCCACTCAAACAGGTTCTCCCGTAAAGGAGAAAAGGCATACAGGCACTCCGGGGACGTCTCCGCCTTTAAAGCTGCCTCTGTATCATTTTCATATCTGGCCATCAGATCCAGGATCTCATAGCTGGCATCGTTCTTCATCATGATCCGACTCTCTATCCTCTCGTTAGCTTCGTCTCCACCTCTGACTCCATATCGTAGACCCCTACGGTGTTCTTATTGGAGATCACCGTGATGTTGGCCACATCGTAAAGCCGGTGGTATACCACATGCTCCTCGCCCTCAAAGCCGGTACAGCTCATGGATAACAGATATTCTCCTCCCTGAAGCGTCATCTTCTGGGTAAAGGACACATCGTATATGTCGCCCTCGTTTACGGGCTTCACATCCGCACCCTCGTACATGGTGTTGGTGCCGGAAAGATCCGTTCCCTTTTTATCCTTGATGGTATACGTAAAGATCGGGCATTTTAAGGGAGCATGGAAGCGGATCCGCTCTTTGATGGTGAACATCTCTCCCTTTAATAAAAGGTTGGTCAGGTTCCCTCTCTGGTCAAACAGGCCCAGATCAAAGATCTCCGCCCGTCCGTCCCCGTACTCGGTCCGGCTGGCGTTGATGGTGATCTTATCCTTCATAAGGCCTCCGCTGCCGGAGGCTCCGCCTGCTTCCGCGTTCCCGGTCCCTGCTCCGTCCGTCTTCTTCCCGTCCTCTTTGTCCATGCCGCCGGAATAATCGCTTTCCAGCTCCTCCTTCAGAGAATCCATCTGGTTGGCCAGGATCTTCTTATAAAGATCCACCATATGGCCCGGCTGGCCCTCGGCAATGAATTCGCCCTTATTCAACAGGACCACCTTATCGCAGTATTTGATGATGCTTCCCATATCGTGGGTCACCATTAAGATGGTGGTGCCGTTCTTCCGGATCTCCTCCATACGCCGGTAACACTTGGCCTGGAAAAACACATCGCCCACAGACAGGGCCTCGTCCACAATAAGGATCTCCGGCTCCACGTTGATGGCCAGGGCAAAGGCCAGACGGACGAACATACCGCTGGAATACGTCTTCACTGGCTGATAGACAAAATCCCCGATATCGGCAAAGTCCAAGATCTCCTGGAGCTTTTTATCCATCTCCGCCTTTGTGTACCCCATCATGGTGCCGTTCATATAAATATTTTCAATCCCTGTATAATCCATATTGAAGCCGGCTCCCAGCTCCAGAAGAGCCGATATCTTCCCATCCACCTGGACCGAGCCGGTGGTGGGCGTCAGAACGCCGGTGATGATCTTTAAAATCGTGGATTTTCCCGAGCCATTGGTGCCGATGATCCCCACGGTCTGGCCCTTCTCCACCGTAAAGGAAAGGCCGTTTAAGGCGTAGAAGTCCTTATGGAGGCTCTTATGGGTCATGCTTAGGGATTCCTTTAACCGGTCGATGGGCCGGTCGTACAGACGATATATTTTTGTTACATCTTTTACTTCGATCGCATTCTGGGACATTCCATCCTCCTATAATACATCCGAAAAATGCGGACGCAGCTTTTTAAATACCTTCAGCCCCACAAGCATCATGACAATGGTCACGCCCCAGAAATAGACCGTAAGGGTGGGACGCATATAAAACCAGTCTCCGGTGAGCATACTGTCACGATACCCGGCCGCAATATAATAGAACGGGTTCAGCTTCAGGATCGTGGGGGCCATGGTCAGTCCCTTGTCCAGGAAAAGCTGCTCGCTGTACATAATGGGCGTCAGCCACATACCGAACTGCAGGCAGATGCTGACGATCTGGGCCATGTCCTTAAAAAATACCTGGATGGCGCTGGTAAAATACGTCAGCGCCAAGGCGAACATGGAGGCCGCAAAGCCATAGTAAAGGACCTGAAGCCAAGAGATCTGCGGAGCCTTCCCGCTGATAAGGAATACCACAAACATGATGGCCACAAAAAATCCATGAACGAACAGGCAGGAGATCAGCTTTATAATAGGAAGGATCTCCACCTTAAACACAACCTTCTTCACCAGGTAATTGTATTCCTGGAGACAGCCGGTGCCGCAGTTTAAGGCTTCTGCAAAGAAAAACCAGGGCGCAATACCGGGGATCAGCCACTGTACATAGGAGGCGTTGGGCACCGGAGGCGCGCTCTTAAAGCCGATGGGGCCAAAGATCAGCCAGTAGATCAGCACGGTCACCACTGGCTGCACAAACATCCATACCACGCCGAAATAGGACCCCACAAACCGTTTTTTAAAATCGGCTTTTGAAAGGTCCCAGATCAGACGGCGCCTGGTTATGATCTCCTTTAAAAGAGAAATTACATAATTCACGCTGTTTTAAACCTCATTATCTCTCAAACTTGAACGTATCGTTGAAGCCGCCCCACTTCTTATCTTTCTCAGAAATGATCAGCTCCATTCCCTCCTCGATGGGCCACTGTACGCCGATGGTCTCATCGCTCCATAAAAGGCCGCCCTCGTCGCCGGGATGATAGAAATCGGTGCATTTGTAGGCGAATTCGGCCTCATCAGACAGCACTAAAAAGCCGTGGGCAAAGCCTTCCGGAATATAAAACTGCTTTTTATTTTCCGCAGACAGCTCCACGCCGAACCACTTTCCATACGTCTCGGAGCTGGTCCTCAGATCCACCGCCACGTCAAATACTGTGCCGCGGACCGCGCGCACCAGCTTGCCCTGGGGAAACTGCTTCTGGAAATGGAGGCCCCGGAGCACGCCCTTTACGGACATGGACTGGTTGTCCTGGACGAATACCATATCAAGGCCGGCTTCCTTAAAATCGTTCTGGTTGTATGTTTCCATAAAATATCCGCGCTCATCCTTAAATACGGTGGGCTCGATCACGAAAAGCCCCTCAATGGTCTTTCCTTCCACCTGGCACGGAGTCACTTTAATCTTTCCCATTTTTTTACCTCTCTTTTGTTTTCTGGTCTGCTAAACATCATACCACTGTGCGGGAAGAGTTACAATACCAAATTGGATCCCGCCCTATTTCCCCCAGTAGGCCTTATTCATGGTGCACCACAAAACCACCGGACGGGGCAGCCTCCGGTACCGTTTTCCCATGAGAAAGCCCAGGTATTTACACCCGCTGGTATAAATGAGCTTCGGGATCAGATACGCCTTCCCCGACCTTACAAGGAAGGCCGCCGTCTGCTTTACCATACGGATCCCCTCTCCCTCGGACCGGATGCCGGAGAACACCTCCGGGTGGTCGGCCTGGGATACCGCCAGATCGAAATTCCTGTGAAACTGCTGGATCCCCGAATAATTATGGGAATGGATCACCCTGGCCCCGGCGGAGTAAAAGACACCGTATCCCCGTTCCATAGCTCCTGCCGCAAAGATCATATCCTCGTTGAAGATGGTCTTTTTCGTAAAGCCGCCCAGCTCCAGATATACGCTCCGCTTATAGGCGGCACATACGTTGGAGCAGAAATACGTTTTGATCCCCAGCTCTGGCAGGTCCTCCCTGGTCTTTAACCGGCTTTCCTCCGGATAATTAAAGGCCCTGGTATAGCGCTCAATGATCCCGCAGTCCCGGTCCGGAAGCTGACGGCCATAGGCCACAGCCGTGCTTTCCTTCTCCGTAAGACCGCGGACCAGGTTTTCCAGAAGATACTGGTCTGCCGGAAGGGCGTCGTCGGTCATACAGACACAGATCCCGGCATCCGACTGCCGGATCCCGGCGTCCCTGGTGGCTCCATGGTCAAAGGTCTCTCTTGTCACATGAAAGACCGAAAGATTTTCCGGCAGACTGTATCCCGTTTCAGAAAGCCACCGGTCCCAGTATGCCTGTTCCGTATTCATGATGATATACCGGTTTACAGGCTGGGTCTGGGCGTCCAGGCGCTTTAAAAGCTCCCCGAACCGTTCCCCCGGCCGGTAAACGGGAATGATCACATCCACAGTTATTTCCTTCATTCTAAATTCCTCTGCTCCGGATTTTTCCGTTTATGTTCCAGGATCCCCGCCAGGTCAATGAGGCCGAACAGCACCATTAAGGCACCGGTCAGGACCACATAGGCCAGGGCTCCCCCGAAGATCCCGCCCCACCGCACAAAGGGCGTGGAGACCAGGACTGCCATAAGGCTTACCAGGCCGTAGACCCCGAAAATATATTTCTGCTTTTTCATGATCACCAGCGAATAATAAAACAGGTTCATGTACGCATTCAGGGCTCCGCCGAAAATGATCAGCACCAGGGCCGGCCGGCACTGGGAAAGTCCGGTCCGCAGGTTGGGATACAGAAGGCTTAACACCGGGATCCCCAGAAGCCACGCGCCTCCCACAGCCAGCACCGTCAGGGCCGCGATGATCAGAGCGATCCGCTTCTGGATCTTTAAAAACCGCCGGGTCCTCCCCATCTCCCAGGTAAAGGACATTTTCGTAAGATAAGGCCGGATCACGAACCCGGCCACCAGATTGATGATGCTGGTGGGCATGAAGATGGCTCCGAACACGGCCATATCCCGGTCCGCCATACAGCCCTCAATGGCGTATTTGGACGCGGAAAAAATATAAAAGTCCAGAACTGCCGAACAGAACAGCAGGATGGTCTCTGCAAAAAGCTCCTGCTTCTTTCCCTTCGCCGATCTCCACTCCACGTTGGGAAGCTCCCGGATCACCAGCACGTCAAACACCAGGAACCCTGCCGCCTGGGCTCCCACGGCCCACAGGCTGGCGGCGGCCAGATCTTTCGTATACGCCAGGGAAGCCAGGAATACGCCCACGGAAAGGATCGTCCGGAAAGCGTTGGATTTTCCCGTCAGATAAAGCCGCCCGCCTCTCTGGAATTCCGCCTCATAGGCATCCGCCAGGGCGTCGATGACCTTATAGACCACCATCAAAAATACCACGGCCGCCTTTTCAAAGGAATAACCATTTAAGAATACGTATCCCATGCCCGTGAGGACAGCCGCCCCGCAGGTCAGAAGCCGCAGTCCCAGGTAATCCCCGAAGGAGTATTTTCCTCCCGTGTCGGTGATCTGGAACGGGCGGATCCCGAAATACGCCATCATGAACATATGCTGTCCGAAGGTGGTGAAGGCAAAGGTAAAGATCCCTCCGGCATCCTCCCCGGCGATCTGCACCACGGCAATGGAAAGGACCATGGATGCAAACGCATACAGGAAGCTTCCGGCCATATTCCATATAATGTCACGTTTTTCCGGATTTTTCGATTTTTTACCTATGATCAGCCGCGATATTAATTCCATGAAACTCCTTCTTCACACAGGCAAAGGCGGATTCGATCACCTTATCCATATCGTAATATTTGTATTCTGCCAGCCGGCCGCCGAAGATCACGTTTTTCTCCTCTGCCGCCAGGGCCTCATACCTTTTATACAGCTCCTGGTTCTTTTCGTCGTTGACCGGATAATACGGCTCCATGCCCTCGGTCCACTCCGCCGGATATTCCTTTGTGATCACGGTCTTTTCCTGGGTGCCGAACTCAAAATGCTTGTGCTCGATGATCCTGGTATAAGGCGTCTCCCGGTCCGTGTAATTGATGACCGCGTTCCCCTGGAAATTATCCGTGTCCAGGACCTCCGTCTCAAACCTCAGGCTGCGGTACTGGAGCCTGCCGAACCGGTAACCGAAATAGCTGTCTATGGTTCCCGTATAGACCACCTTTTCTGCCAGAGCGTCGTATTCTTCCTTATTCTCCAGATAATCCGTACCCAGACGCACCTCACAGCCTGCAAACAGCTTGTCAACGATCACATTATAGCCGCCCATGGGGATCCCCTGGTACAGATCGTTGAAATAATTGTTGTCGTAGGTATAGCGCACCGGGAGGCGCTTGATGATAAACGCCGGAAGGTCCTTACATTCCCGTCCCCACTGCTTTTCCGTATAGCCCTTGACCAGCTTCTGGTAGATATGGGTCCCCACCAGGCTGATGGCCTGCTCCTCCAGGTTTTTGGGCTCGCCCTTTATGACCTTTCTCTGTTCCTGTATGATCTTTTTTGCCTCCTCCGGTGTGGAGATCCCCCACATACGGCTGAAGGTATTCATATTAAAAGGCATATTGTACATCTCGCCCTTATAATTGGCCACCGGGCTGTTGGTATAGCGGTTGAACTCAGCCAGGCTGTTGACAAAATCCCAAACCTCCCAGCTGCTGGTATGGAAGATATGGGCGCCGTATTTATGGACATGGATGCCCTCGGTCTCTTCACAGTAAATGTTTCCGCCCAGATGATCCCTTTTTTCCAGCACCAGACATTTTTTTCCCTGTTTTCCTGCAAAATACGCGAACACTCCGGCAAACAGGCCGCTCCCCACCAGCAGATAGTCGTACTGCTTCATTCTACTTTTCCTCCGTTTTCCCGTATAAATCCATGATCAGATCCTTTAAAAAGCCTGCCGCAGTCCCTGCTGCCATCAGAAACGCTCCGGCAAAAATAAACAGATCCCCCAAATTAAAGACCACCTTTTTAAGAGCCTTCCACTGGAAGCTGAAATAGTCCACCACATAGCCGCGCTTCATCCGGTCGTAGAGGTTGCTCACTCCTCCGGCCAGGGTAAGGGTCAGGGCCAGCTTTTCCAGTATCCTTCCCCGGGTCCCCATGAGGTACGCCCAGGCTCCGGCAAAGGCCGACGTAACACATAAGGGCACCAGCTGCACTGCCCTGGATCCCTTTAAGATCCCAAAGGAGAATCCTTCGTTATGGTTTTGGTAAAGCTTTATCTTTCCTTTGGAGATGGCAAGCTCCCTGGGGAATGTGCCTTTCTCCTCCTTCTCGATCCGGGCCTTGAACGCCTGGTCCAGGAATGTGAGCGTCGTTCCAAACGTCAGAAATCCAAACATGGCAAGTCTCCTTTCCGTCCTTATCATCCTATCTTACACTATTTTCCCTGCTCCGTCCATCTTTTCCGGAGAATCTCCCCTCTGCTTTTCATGTTCTCCCGTATTTTCACATATAATACAGCAATCGTATGAGCAGCTTTGCACCGGAGTATCAGAATGCCTTGTTCTTACAGCGTCACATCCGAAGACACCGCCGATTTTATCTCCACATACAGTGCCCTGCCGGAGCAGCTATCTGCCATGACCGGCATCGAATGCATCGATTTTGTCAGCCGCCAGTTCGCCGTGCTCCACATTCCCATGGACGATCTGGAAAGGCCCATGAATTTTTCCTACTATACCTATTCGGCCATCCCGAAGCTCTATTCCCTCCTGGCCACCGACAGCATGGAGGCCTCCGGGATCCTTCCCGCCTCCCGGATCCCCGCCTTCGGGAACCAGGGCCAGGGCGTCCTCATCGGCTTCGTGGACACAGGCATCGACTATCAGAATCCCCTGTTCCGGAAGGCGGACGGAAGCTCCAGGATCCTGGGGATCTGGGACCAGACTCTGGAAACCGGCGCCCCGGATCCGGTAAACGGCTTCCAGGCCCTTTATGGGACCCAGTATTCCAGAGAGGAGATCGACCAGGCGCTGGCGGCCCCGGATCCCCTGGCCCTGGTCCCGTCTGCCGACGAAAACGGCCACGGCACCTTTCTGGCGTCTGTGGCAGCCGGAGGAGAGGATCCGGACCAGGATTTTACCGGAGCCGCCCCAAGGGCTTCCATTGCCATGGTAAAGCTGAAGCCCGCCAAGGCGTACCTCCGGGATTTTTATCTGATCCGGGAGGGGGCAGATGCCTATCAGGAAAACGATATCATGATGGGCGTCGCTTACCTGCTCCATCTGGCCCGCCGTTTTTCCATGCCCCTGGTGATCTGCCTGGGGCTGGGGACCAACCAGGGAAGCCATGTGGGAAAATCCCCTCTGGGGCTTTATCTGGATGATATCAATATCTATGCCGGGACCGCCGTCATCACAGCGGCAGGCAACGAGACCGGCTACGGCCATCACTACCGGGCCGTCACCAGGCCGGAGGAAACGCTTCAGACTGTGGAGCTGAACGTGGGAGAAAAGGACAGCGGCTTTTCCATGGAATTCTGGGCCCAGGATGTGGATATCTACCGGGTGGGCTTCATTTCTCCCACAGGAGAGGTGGTGGATCCGCTCCCCTCCTCCACAGAGGAAGAAAACGTCATCCGGTTCCTGGTGGAGCAGACGGAGATCACAGTTTTTTCCAGCATCGTCAACACGGCCACCGGAAGCCAGATGGTCTTCATCCGCTTTAAGGATCCCATGCCGGGGATCTGGAACCTTACGGTCTCCAGCGCCTTAAACGTCACCGGAGCCTTCCATATCTGGCTCCCCAGCCGCGGCTTCATCTCCGACACCACATATTTCCTCCGGCCGGATCCCGATACCCTGGTCACTGGTCCCGGGAATTCCCAGTACGCCCTCACGGTCTCTGCCTACGACCATACCACCGGGGGAATCTACATCCATTCCAGCAGAGGGTTCAGCCGGTCCGGCCAGATAAAGCCGGAGCTGGCGGCCCCGGGCGTCAATATCACCGGAGCCGGCCTCCGTTCCGGCTTCGTACAAAGATCCGGCACCTCCGCCGCTGCCGCCCACGCCGCCGGAGCCGCCGCCATCCTGCTCCACTGGGGGATCCTGGAGCGGAACGATCCCTTTATGAACACCTCCGCCATCAAGACCTATCTGATCCGGGGAGCCAAAAGAAATCCAGCGCTCACCTACCCAAACCGCGAATTTGGGTACGGAACGCTGGATCTCTACCAGGCGTTTTTAAGACTCAGGCTGTGAGTCTCCTGCCCCGCGCATGGCAATGCGGGGGCCTCCTTTTTTCTCCAGATACGCCCTTGTGATGGTCACAGAGCCAATGTTGGAATCCTTTGGGATCTCATACATGATATCCAGCATAAATTCCTCCAGGATCGCCCGCAGGGCCCTGGCCCCTGTCTCCTTCTTTAACGCTTCCTCTGCGATCCACTCCAGGGCGTCTTCGTCAAAGGAAAGCTCCACCTCATCCATCTTAAGCAGCTTTTCGTACTGCTTCAGAATGGCGTTTTTCGGCTCCTTTAAGATCCGCACCAGGAACTCCTTTGTCAGCCCCTGGAGGGTCACAGTCACCGGAAGCCGTCCCAGAAACTCAGGAATCATCCCGAAATTCCGCAGATCCTTATTGGTCACCCTGCTTAGGATGTCCGGATCCTTATCAAACTTATCCTTCAGATCTGCATTGAAGCCGATGGACGCCTGTTCCGTCAGACGCTCTTTAATGATGTTCTCCAGATCCGGAAAGGCTCCGCCGCAGATAAAGAGGATATTGTCCGTATTGATGGTCTCCATGGGCGTCATGGCATTCTTCTGGTTGGTCCCCACAGGAACCTCCACAGACGCCCCCTCCAGAAGCTTTAAAAGCTCCTGCTGCACCGATTCCCCGCTGACGTCCCTGGTGCTGGTGGATTTCTTTTTGGCGATCTTGTCGATCTCATCAATGAACACGATCCCCATTTCTGCCCGCTCCACGTCGTTTCCGGCGGCTGCCAGAAGCTTGGAGATCACGCTTTCAATATCGTCGCCGATATACCCGGCCTCCGTAAGGGAGGTGGCGTCGGCGATGGCCAGGGGCACGTCCAGAAGCTTTGCCAGGGTCTTGACCAGATACGTCTTGCCGCTGCCGGTGGGCCCGATCATTAAGATGTTGGACTTTTCGATCTCCACATCGGTCCCGAACTGCTGTGCATCCGGGGACGTATGCTCGAACACCCGCTTATAGTGGTTGTAAACGGCCACAGAGATCACCTTTTTTGCCTGCTCCTGGCCGATCACATACTGGTCCAGCTTTTCCTTTATGGCATGGGGGGCCGGGATATCCTTCAGCTTAAAAAGCTCCTTTTTCTGGCCCTCTTTCTTTTTCTTCACCCGTTTTTTCCCAGTGATGGCGTTGAGATCAATCTGGCCGATGGGGATCCCAAAGCCCATATTTCCCCAGGGAAAGCCTCCCTGGTACGGCGCTTCGTCCTCCTCCCCGGCGTCCGGATCTTCCACCGTCTGAGTCTCCTCCGGCACATTCTCCGGCGTTCCAGGCGTTTTTGGAGCTGTCTCCTTTTTTTCTCCGTTCTCTGGAAGCCCGCCTCCGGTCTGGTCCTCCGCCTTCTTTTCCCCAGCGTTTCCAGTACCGGCGCTTCCTCCCTTCCCGGGGATATTCTGCCACATTCCCATGGGCATTCCGGCGTTCCACAGCTGTTCCGGCGTGATCCCGGACAGACGGCTCATATCAAACCCGCTGTTCATGACCGTATCAAAGGCCTTCTGCATACAGTCCCGGCAGATATCGATGCCGCCGGGCAGCGTGATCATCTTTCCAGCCTTGCTCTCCGGTCTCCGGCAGACGTAGCAGACCTTATCGTATTCGTCCCCGTCGTTTCCATTTATGTTTTTTTCTCTCTCGTCCAATTTTTTTCTCCTTCTTGTGAATCCCTCATCTGTCAGAAAACCATTATACGGTATTTTCACCGGGTCTGCAAGAGAGGGGAAGAAGAATGTATAATTTCCCTGCTATACAGTTAATTCCGCAATCTCACCCATATCGCACGATAAGGTCTGATTCATCCTTTTATCAATCATCATCGACCATTGCCTGCCATAACTGACTGGCATAATTCATTGCCGGATCCTTCCGGCTTATACCTTATTACGCACATGGCAGTGAGGTTGTCTGCCAAAAGATGAGCGTATATAAATATTATACAAATGAAGCGCGCTGGAACTGACGGGAACAGGAGGGGGGACTTTCTGAGCCTCCCCCAGCTGCCCTTATGTCCGCTTTTTACTTATTCCCGCCCGATAAAACAATCCCATGGACCGCCTCTGTCAGATCCACTGCCTGGGATCTGGGTACCAGGGACACAGGCTCCCCGTCCACTTCTGCCAGACAGTACTCCCCGTCGTAGCGGTACAGGGCCACCGTTACCTGCGGATAGTTTTCGTTATCCAGAAATACTGCCATCCGGATCTCCTCCTTCCCAACGGGCGCTTCCTCTGTAAAACTTTCTGCCTCCAGGGCCAGCAGTGCATCCAAAAGGGCCGCAGTATCCGTCTCCTCTCCTGCGCATGTCCATTTCCGGTCCGAATCCTTTCCTCTTGATTCCAGCTGGTACGTCTCTCCCTCCAGAACGACTGTAAGTCCTGTGATGTCGTACCGGTCCGCAGGCAGAACCTCCTGGTGCCGCAGGTCGTTGTATGTCATTTTCATCAGCTTCTCATAATCGCCGGAAAGCAGCCGGTAGATAATGCCGGACTCTCCCACCCGTGCATAGGCGGTGACCGTCTCATCATCCTCTTTTTCCTCCGGATCCCGGCTCACAGAAAGAGTAAATGTCCCGGTCTCCTCTTTTCCATCCTCATTCTCTGTGGTGTACTCGGTCTCCACCACCAGCTGCGGCTCATCCAGGCCATATCCGGAAAGCTCCTCTTCTGCCGCATTGTAGGAAACGTAATCGGAAAGTCCCAGTCCCATGACGGTGTTTAAGTACGTTGTCACCCGGCTGGTGTCCAGAGGCAGCGTCTTCTCATCCCGGCTGGTAAAATATATATCCCCGGGGCTGTAAGTGGCTGTGCTGTCCTCTTCATAAAAAATCTCATAGGCTTCCGGTCCGGTAAAGCGGATCCTTTCCACCTGGTCCATGGCCGGGACCTGGTCGTTTTTAATTACGCTGCTTAAACCGATATTAAAGGAATCCATAGGATCCTCCTTTACCAGATAGGCGTTGCCGTCTCCAATGGACACATACCGCTCCGAATCCATGGCGCTGAAATCCCCCAGGAGAATTTCATAGCTTTCCTCTCCCGCCTCCAGGCGGATGGTACCTTCTGGATCATCCAGGCCGTACTGGCCGTAATCCTCCACATCCTCGATCACAAAGGACACGCCGAACTCCTCAAAGATTTCCAGAAGCTCCCCGATCTTCTCCTCGTCCACCGGAAATGCCGCATCCTCATCATATGTCCACATCTCTTCCTTATGAAATGAGAGATTCTCCGTTCCCGTCTCCCAGGAGAGAGCTGTCACTGTGTCCGCCGGGATGGTAAGAATGACCGCATCGCTGTTTTTTATCTTTTCTTTCTGTTCTTTCGTCCGGACCACTCCAAAGGTCACGGCGCAGGCGGCGCACAGGACGCCTGCCAAAAACATTAACCGCTCAGACCGTTTCATTCTGCTTCCTCCTTCTTCTTAATACCACGACTGCCCCAACTCCAAGATACAGGAGCGGGAAGACTCCGATCATCATCACCTGGAGCATAGACGAGACCGATTCGCTGATGGTCAGGTAGTTATAATTTAACGACTTGCTTCGAATCGCCATGGCCTCCCGTTCACCATTTAAAAAGGCCAGGGCGTTCATGGCCAGATCTCCGTTGGCGCCGGAAGAGAGGGCATTGTACATATCCATTAAGAACTCCGATGATGCAAACCACACGATTTTTCCATCATTCCCGCAGTCCACTGCGACTGCCGAAGCAAAGGGGCCGTCCGTGTCCCCTTCTTCCTTTTCATACGTCTCCAGCCCGTAGCCGGCTTTCTTGCTGAACGCCAGCTCCGATGTAGTCAAAAGCTCTGTAACCCGGCCGCTCTCCTTTACTTCTTCTGACGCCTCAAGACCGCTGGAAATGGGAATGATGGGGAAATACCTTGCCTCGGCCAGAGACGCTGTAATTTCATGGTCCGCCAGCTCCGGGATCAGCGCATGGGGCGTCTGGAGCGCATAGTGCTCCCGGTCTCCTTCCACCACAATTCCGTCTGCCACTGTAACCCCATAATCCTCCAGAAGGCTGTTTAAATTTTCCAATGCTCCATCCTTCACCGGCCCGGCTGCCACAAACAGCTTTCCTCCGTTTTCCACATATCCTGAAAGGATTTCCTTTTCCTCCGGGGAAATATCGCTCTGGGGTCCGAAAATAACCACGCAGTCTGCGTCCTCCGGAACCGTCTCCGCCGTCAGAAGGGAGAGTGCGGACAATTCCATATTATCCTTCTCCATCTGCTCCTTAAAGGAAGCCGGAAGCTCTGTTTCCCCGTGTCCCTCCAGAATGCTTATCTTTGGAAGATCCTCGCTCACCACATAATCGATGGCAGAAGTAATGGCCCCCTCTCCGTCAAAGGAGGTGTTATACGTATAGGAGTAAAGATCCGGCTCCTGGATATAGATGTCCTGGTATCCGATGAACCGGCTTCTCTCCCCTGCTTCCACCACCAGGCTGTTGTTCTGGACCGGCTCGTCGGTATACTGCTCCGCAAAGGCCGGATACACGTCCGGATTCTTTTTCACCACCTGGATGTGCTCAGAAAGACTTTCATATCTGCCCAGAAGATTTTCGATCACATCATCCTCTTCTCCTGCCTGGACGATCCAGTAAATGGTCACGTCGTCTTCCAGGGCGCTTATCACGGCCCTGGTGTTTCCCGTCACAGAATAGAGTTTGGTGGCGCTCATGTCATATTTTGTCATATTTTCCGGCAATGCCCCGGCCAGAACATTAAGGACCATCACCAGGGCCAGGACAACGGCTGTTAAAATCAAGGAATACGATCCGCCGCGCAGGGAAAGTGATGCAGGTTTTTTCTGTTTTTTCATCAGTTATACCTCCTTTTTTCCAGGGACTGTACTGACAGAAACAGGAAAAATGCCGCAAAAGTCACATAGAATACGATCCCTGTCATGTCAAAAACCCCGTTGACAAAAACGGAAAAACGCTCAAACAGGGATAGCTCCTTCATAAGCGCTGGAAGAAGCCCCTCAAATTTTTCCGGGGTCGTCAGGTACACGGCCAGAAGCCCGGCCACGGCCAGAAAATAAAAGCCATAGGCCAGGCTTTCATTTTTCGTCAGGTACCGGATCAGAAGGCCCAGACCGATCACCAGCACAAACACAGCGACCAGGGAACCCGCCGCTGTGGACGACACATGCTCTGCCAGGCTCACACTGTAATAGTTGAACAGGATCACCGCAATGCCGATCCCGGCCGCAAAGCCCTGGTTGTCGGTCAGGGATGAAATAAAGACCCCCAGGGCAATGAGCGCCGCTCCCAGGAAGAAAAACGCCGCCAGGGAACCGTAGGCCACCGGAAGGTACACGTCTCCAAACTGAGAAAATACCAGGGGATACAGGGAAATAATCGCCAGAGGGATCAGATAGACCACCAGGAGAGCCAGATATTTTCCCATGACCACCTGGGTGGTGGTGATCGGAAGGGAGTACAGAAGCTGGTCTGTCCGCTGTTTTTTCTCCTCCGCAATAACGCGCATGGTGAGAACCGGAACAATGACCACAAAGATCAGGCTTCCGAAGCTTAAAACAAATTCAAAATTACTGACCGCAGCCTGAAGGTTATACAAAGTGGCTCCCATACCGGTAAAGGCCAGCAGAAACGCACCAAAGACATAGGCTGTCATGGTGTGAAAATAATTTCTTATTTCATGCTTAAAAACTGCGATCACGGCTCGTTCCCTCCCTTTTCTTCACTGTCCTCTTCCCGGCTGTCTGTCTCCCGGCCTGATTCCGTCTTTTGGCCATTTTCCGCCTCTGCTTCCCCGTCTGACGGAACCTCTCTGTCTCCGTTCTCTGTCAGCTCAATAAAAATGTCTTCCAGGTCCGCCTTCTTAAGTCCCAGCTCCAGAAGCACCTTTCCGCTCTCTGCAAACTTTAGGAAAATGCTGCGGGACACGGCGTATATATCCTCCTCACTGGTCCTCAGAACCGCTCTGGCATACCCGTTCTCTTCCTTTTTAACATCCATGCCAGAGACTGCCCCAGTTTCCTCCAGAAGCGCCTCCACTTCTTCCGGCTCCGCCTCTGCCGTAAGCGTAATTTCTCCCGGCGCAGTCAGACTTTTTTCCAGATTCTCTGGCTCATCAAAGGCCACCAGTTTCCCTCTGGAAATGATCAGGACCTTCTCACAGCTAGTCTGGACCTCCGAAAGAATATGGGAACTGAAAATTACCGTGTGCTCCTTTCCCAGCTCCCGGATCAGATCGCGGATTTCAATAATCTGCAAGGGATCCAGTCCCACGGTGGGTTCGTCTAAAATGATCACCCTTGGGTCCCCCAGAAGGGCCTGGGCGATCCCCACACGCTGCTTATACCCCTTGGACAGCGCTGAAATCCTCCGGTTCCTCATGGCCGTCAGCTTCGTTTTCTCCAGAACTTCCCCAATCTGTTTGTAAAGCTCCGCTCCCCGCAAGCCCTTGGCCTCGCCTACGAACCGCAGATATTCCGCCGGAGTCTCATTCATGTAAAGGGGTGGCTGCTCTGGAAGATACCCGATCAGCCGCTTTGCCTTATCCGGTTCCTCAAAAATATCATATCCGTCAATTTTCACATGACCCTCTGTGGCGGAAAGACAGCCGGTCATAATATTCATTGTGGTGGACTTTCCAGCTCCGTTGGGGCCCAGAAAACCGTAAACATGGCCATCTCCGATTTCAAACGAAAGATCGTCCACAGCCGTAACATTTCCATATCGTTTTGTCAGATGCTCAACTGCAATCATCTCTGTCCTCCTTTTTCTCATTTTCCTCCAGAAAGTATATCAGCCGAAGCTGAAACCACGCTGAAAAGCCTGTGAAAAAAGGATGAACTTTCCAGGCTCAGAGTTCCCCCGCCTGTACCTCCAGATGGTATCCCATGCGGCGGATGGAACTGATCCGCACGTTGGAGCCTGTCCTGGCCAGCTTCTTTCTTAAGAATCCCACATAGACCTCCACGTTGTTTTCCACTGCGTCCGTATCGTATCCCCAGACCTTCTGGAGAATCGTCTCCTTGGAAAGATTCTTCCGTCCCGACTGGAACAGGAGACGCAGGATCTCAAATTCCTTTGCCGACAGCTGCACATGCTTCATACCGCAGCGCAGCATTCCTGTGGAAAGCTCCAGGGAAGTGTTTCCAAAGGAAAGCGCCTCCGTCTCTTCCTCCTGTCTGTGCAGAAGGGAATGGATACAGGTCTCGACCTCTTCTGCCACCTGGCGGCTGTTTATTCCCGGTGCCGTCACATCCAAAATCACCAGAGCCTCCGGCAGAGGCGGCTTTAAGAGCTTTTCGTCCTCCATGATCAATATTTTCATTTTCTCTTTCCTCCTCCTTCTATCTGCCGCTGGCATGGAAAAGGCAGCCGGTCCGTTTAAGAACCGCCTGCCTTTTGTACGCTTTTCCTTATTCCGGCTGTTCTGCCGTCTCTTCCTCCTGGGGTCTTGCATTCAGGGTGATGGGAATCTCCTTTTCCACATACTCACCGTTTTCCAGTCTCTGGACCGTGAGATTTACAGTGGTGCCTTCTTTATAATAGGTCAGGAGCTTTGTAAGATCCGCATAGTTTCTAACGGTCTCCCCATCAAATTTTGTGATGATATCCTTTTCCTTCAGTTCAGAATTGGCAGCCGCGGAATCCTCTGTGATCTTATAAACGTATACGCCCTCGGGCATTCCATAGAGCTTTGCCATGGAGGCGTCGATGTTCTGGATCTGGATCCCCAGATATCCCTGCTCCTCTTCGCCAACCTCCACCTTGGTGGTACGGGTCTTTAAGTCGTCAATGATATCCTTCGCATGAGAAATGGGGATCGCGTATCCGACACCTTCTACCTTTTCATCTGCGTATTTGGCCTCGTTGATGCCGATGAC
This sequence comes from Alitiscatomonas aceti, assembly GCF_025567195.1. NCBI lineage: Bacteria > Bacillati > Bacillota > Clostridia > Lachnospirales > Lachnospiraceae > Alitiscatomonas > Alitiscatomonas aceti. The sequence goes on from NZ_JAOQJF010000001.1 coordinate 188,342, forward strand.
CTCTCCCTTGGAGTTTAACAGAGCGCCGCCGCTGTTGCCGGGGTTGATGGCCGCATCGGTCTGGATCACAGTTTTTGTAACGCCGTCCACAGTGACCTCACGGTTTAATGCGCTCACATGGCCCACTGTCACGCTCTGGCCCAGTCCCAGGGCATTTCCGATGGCAATGACGCCCTGGCCCATTTTTAAGGAATCCGAGTCCCCGAGAGTGGCTGCCTTGATCTGGGATTTAGTATCTGCGGAGATATCCTCCAGCGGGACTGCGATCACCGCCAGGTCGGAAGCAGAATCCGTACCCTTCACTGCCGCCTCCACGCTGCTTTCATCGATGAAGGTGACGGCCAGGGTCGTGGCTCCCTCGATCACATGGTTATTGGTCACCACCAGAAGCTCTGTGTCGTTCTGGCCTACAATGATGCCGGAGCCGCTGCTGGGCACCTCATACGTCTGGGTCTGGCCAAACCAGGTGCTTCCCTGGTACAGCATGGTGTTGGTGATGGCCACCACCGAGGGCATCACCGCATCCACGATGGGAGACACATCCTCAATGAACACACCTCCGGAAGAGGTGGAAGTGGACTGGGGAGCTGCCTGGACCACCTGGGTCTGCTGGATCGGGGCCGTCTCCTCCGGGAACAAAGCGTTGGCCGCCCGGTTGACGCCGAACATGGTGCCGCCGGATACCACTCCGAAGAGGAGGGCCGTTGCTGTGACCATGGCCGTTGTTTTCATAACGGAACGTTTCTTCGGAGCCTTATGGCTGCTGCCGTTCTCCCCATGGCCTCCTCCATTCATCCCGCCGTTTCCGTCCTGTCCCGTATAGGGATACGGAGAGGAGTGATGGTACTGGTTCTGCGGGCCATTCTGGTACTGGGGCTGCTGGTACGCCTGGCCCTGATTCTGGTTCTGGGGCTGTCCCTGGCCGCTGAGCCCGTACACCTGCTGTCTCACCGGCTGGGACTCCCGGCCCGCCGCCTGGCCCATACCCGGCTGGCTCCCGGCCTGCGGATCATTCTGAATGTTCTGGCTGTTATTAACCTCTGTCCATTTATCGTCGTACATAAAAATTCTCCTTTCACAACAAAGCTTATCTATCGGAATTTCTTTGATCTCCTTGTTTATGTAAGAGAGTTTACCAGAGATTTGTGATAAAATTGTGATAACTTTTCAAGGGAATTGTGAAACCGTGATACACAAAAGCGCCTCCGGAAGACCGGAAGCGCTCTTACAAAATCTTATCTTTCATGTCCTGCCCGTTACAGTCCCATCACTGCCATTACCCCAAAATATGCCAGAACGATCACACCCAGGATAATGCGGTAATAACCAAAGAAACGGAAATCATGCTTCTTCACATATCCCATAAGGAACTTGATGGAATACATGGATACGGCAAAGGCGATGACCATGCCGGCCAGCAGGAAGAAAAACTCTATACCAGAAAAATCCAGGCCATAATGGAGGATCTTTAACAGGCTGGCCCCGAACATCACCGGGATCCCCAGGAAGAAGGTAAATTCCGCAGAAGCCGTTCTGGAGCAGCCTAAAAGCATGGCCCCCAGGATCGTAGCGCCGGACCGGGAGGTTCCCGGGATCAGGGCCAGAAGCTGGAACAGGCCGATATACAGGGCGTTCCGGTAGCTGATCTGGGAAACCTTTTTAATGGGAAAGTCCACAAACTCATTATGCTTTTCCAGGACAATGAAAAGGATCCCGTAGATGATCAGCATGGCCGCCACCACGTAAGGGTTATACAGGTATGTGTCCAGGACCTCGTCCAGAAGGAGACCCACCACAGCTGCCGGAAGGCAGGCGATGAGGATCTTGATCCACAGATGCCAGGTGGCAAGCTGCTGATTTTTCTTCTTTCCCGGGGCCCATGGGTTCAGACGGTTGAAGTAAAGGACCACCACAGCCATAATGGCTCCCAGCTGGATCACCACCCGGAATACCTTCATAAATTCTGCCGACGCATTCAGATGGACGATGTTCTCCACCAGGATCAGATGGCCTGTGCTGCTGATGGGAAGCCATTCTGTAAAGCCCTCCACCAGACCGAATACGACGATCTTCAGAAATTCGATAAAATTGCTCATGTTTACTCTCCTATATTCTCAATCTGCCAGTCAATGGGATCAAGGCCGTGGGCCGTGAGGAATTTATTGGTCCGGCTGAAGGGACGACTTCCAAAAAATCCGCGGTACGCCGACAGGGGACTGGGGTGGGGAGACTCTAAGATCAAATGGGCCGGATTGTTTAACATGGCCTTTTTCATTTGGGCCGGTTTTCCCCATAAAATAAACACCATGGGCCTGTCCTGGGCGTTTAATACCCGGATGGCCGCGTCGGTAAACTCCTCCCAGCCGATGTCCTTGTGGGAGTGGGCCGCATGGGCCCGGACCGTCAGCACCGTATTCAGAAGAAGCACGCCCTGGTCGGCCCATTTCTTCAGATAACCGTTATTGGGGATATAGCAGCCGCAGTCCTCATGGAGCTCCTTATAAATATTCACCAGGGACGGCGGCGTATCCACCTCCGGCCTCACGGAAAAGCAGAGGCCGTGGGCCTGGCCCGGTTCATGGTAGGGATCCTGTCCCAGGATCACCACCTTCACATCCTTCAATGGCGTAAATGCGAAGGCGTTGAAAATATCGTCCGGAGCCGGGTATACCTCCCTGGTCTCATACTCATGCTTCACTGTCTCGTACAGCTTCCTGTAATAGGGCTTTTTAAATTCCTCGCTCATGGGCCCCAGCCAGTCGTTACTGATCGCTGCCATGCTCTTCCTCCCCAAAGCCTTCCATGAATCCCACAGAATCCGCCTTTACGGCGGCGGCTTTTTCCTTCAGTTCTTCGGTGATCTGATAAAAAGTTTTGTGGACACGGTACAGGCGTGCCTTCCGGTTGATGGCTGCCGTCCGCTCAAAGGGCCACCGGATCAGGGACGGATGGGCAAAGCCCTCTCCCAGCTCCAGGAGCACCGTAGTCCTGTTTAAAGTCCCGGCCAGCCAGCCGGTATAACCATTCCATTGCTCCTCCGTTAAAGATACGTCCAAAGGGGCCACCATATGCTCCTTTTCAAAACCTCTGTCCTCCATCTCCCCCAGAGTCAGTGTGGATATGATAAAAGCATCCTTCCCCTCTAAAAGCTCTCTCAGGGCTTTTGAGGCTCTCCGGATCTGCTCCTCCCGGTCTTCATCCCCGCGCTTCCACTCTGCGCCGATCCCCACCAGGATCTTTTCCGCCTTCCGGACCTCTTCCTGTATCTCCTTTCGGATCTCACTGTTATCCATAGCCGTCTCCTATCTCATAAGTGAACTAAGTATACCATAAAATCCGGTCCCTGTGAACCACCCTTTGTCGAAAGCCGGGGAGGACCTCCCCAGCCACTTGCATTTTCTGCCGGATTCCGCTATACTTTTACCATAAAATGCCGGAATACAGAAAGGATCCAATGCATATGGAAAAAACATCCGCGTCCGTTTATATAAAAAAAGGCCAGGGCCGGGCTTTAAAAGCCGGAGGGCTCTGGATCTATGACAACGAGATCGACCGTACCGAAGGGGAATTTGAGAACGGGGACATGGTCAATGTCTTCGATTTTGACGGTTATCCCCTGGGATGCGGCTTTATCAATACCCGCTCCACCATCACCATCCGCATGATGTCCAGAAAGCCCCACACAGTGGTGGACGAGGACTTTATTGAAATGCGGGTACGGAACGCCTGGGAATACAGAAAATCCACTGTGGACACAGGAAGCTGCCGGCTGGTCTTCGGGGAAGCTGACTTCCTTCCCGGGATCGTCATTGACAAGTTCTCCGACGTGCTGGTGGTGGAATCCCTGGCCCTGGGCATCGACCGGTGGAAGCCAGTGATCCTGGAAAAGCTGAAAAAGGTGCTGGCCGAGGACGGAATCTCCATCCGCGGCGTCTATGAACGGAGCGACGCCAGGGTCCGCCTCCAGGAGGGCATGGAACGGTTCAAGGGCTTCATCGGAGACTCCTTTGATACAAAGGTGGAGATCGTGGAAAACGGCGTCCGGTATATGGTAGATGTCCAGGACGGCCAGAAAACCGGCTTCTTCCTGGACCAGAAATATAACCGGCTGGCGATCCAGCGGCTTTGTAAAGGAAAACGTGTTCTGGACTGCTTTACCCACACCGGCTCCTTTGCCTTAAACGCCGGGATCGCCGGTGCCTCGGAGGTCCTTGGGGTGGATGCCTCCGAGCTTGGCGTGGCCCAGGCTGCCGAAAACGCGGCCTTAAACGGTCTGTCGGACCGGGTCCGCTTTGTGGCCGCCGACGTGTTCGACCTGCTTCCGGAGCTGGAGCGCCAGGGAGAAAAATTCGATATGGTGATCCTGGATCCCCCTGCCTTTACCAAATCCAGGAATTCCGTCAAAAACGCCGTTAAAGGATACAGAGAGATCAACCTCAGAGGCATGAAGTTAGTAAAGGACGGCGGCTATCTGGCCACCTGCTCCTGCTCCCACTTTATGACCCCGGAGCTCTTTGCAAAGACCATCCGGGAGGCCGCAGGGAACGTCCACAAGCGTCTGCGCCAGGTGGAATACAGGACCCAGGCCGCTGATCATCCCATCCTCTGGGGCGACAGTGAATCCTCATACTTAAAGTTTTTCATTTTCCAGGTGTGCGACGAAAAATAAGCGGCCGGCAGATAAGCCGGAATATGTACGGGCGCTGGAAACGGGACGCCATATGGCGCAGCCCGCTTCCAGCGCCCGTATTTTTACAGATAGGCCTTCATTTCATCCCTGAGGGCTTCCTCTGTCCGGATCAGACAGTCCGCCAGGTCCATGCTTTCCCTGGAGGCTCCCGCATACTGGTTCCGGAAGCCACAGATGGACTGGATCCCCATGTTGCAGCCGTCCATGAGGATCTTTGCCGCCTGCCGGTTATCGTCCTTCATGAGCATTTTCATCCCGGTGGACATACGGGAAAACGCCGCCGCCATCATCTCTGGCTCCTTCCCGCCCTCTCCCAGGCTTTTTAACTGCTTATATGCCTCTTCCTCCATGGCCTGGTGCTTTTTCTCATACCCATCTATGGTATTTTTCAGTTTCTGGTCCGACACGTAGCCCTTGATCTGGGCCATGCTGTCCAGAGCCATCTTACAGCCGGAATCACATTCCTTTAAAAGGCACACCGTATGATCTCTCATGTTCCATCTCCTCCTTCATTCATAAACAGCTCCATACTCAGTATGCGCCGTCTCAGGAAAGAATATGCCGCTCGTGTTTTTTCTTTCGTTTTTTCAAAAGAAGAGCATTGATATAAGCGGCAACAGGCACCGTAAAGATCACTCCCAAAGTGGCCGATATGCCCTGGATGATCTCAATGCCGATGGAATACATATTGATGGTCTGGTTTAAGCTGTAACCGTAAGCATAAATAAATATCAGCGTGTTGATGGAGGTTCCTGTAAATGCCAGGATCAGCGTATTGGACATGGTCCCCATCATATCGCGCCCCACATGGATCCCGGACCGGAACAGCTCCTTAAAGCCCAGCTCCGGTGCCCGGGCGGCCACCTCATGGACAGCGGAGCTGACCGACATGGCCACATCCATGATGGCTCCCAGGGCCGAGATCAGGATCCCTGCGTACAAAAGCTCTCCCACCTTGATGTCGGTCATCTGGGCCACATATTCCAGCTGCTCGATGTCCGACACGTTATATCCGCTGATTCCTGCCAGCCGTCCAAAAGCCGCCGCCAGCGATCCCGAAAGCATGACCCCCAGGATCGTAGCCAGAATGGCCGCTGCGGTCTTTGTGGACCTGCCGCCGATGAGATACATGGTCACAACTGTGGTCAGGGCCGCCACCAGCATGGAGGCTCCGATGGGCGAAGCTCCCCGGTAGATCATGGGGATGAACATGAAAATGATGCACAGGAAGGTAAAGATCAGGCCGATGGCTGAATTTAATCCCTGTCTGCCTCCGATGGCCCAGACGGAGATCAGGAATAAGGCTACGATCCCGTAAAGTACCAGGCTCCGGTCCTGGCTGTATACAGTGACATACAGCTCCTCTCCGCTTTCGTTGACGGCCGCAATGACCCTCATGCCAGGCCTGCAATGGGCTCCGTACAGGTAACTGGAGGAGCTGACGGCCTCCACCGTTTCCCCCTTTCTGCTTCCGGAGTCCAGGACCAGCAGGACCTTCTGCTGCCCCACATACTGGCCGCTTTCCTGCTCATTATCCTCTAAGACCTCCAGGACTCTGGCCTTTTCAAAGGACCGTCCCTGGGTTCCGTAAAGCTCCGTCCGCTCGGTCTTTCCAAGAAGGAAAAGAATAAATCCGAACACAGCCACGAAAGCCAGGGCCGCAAGCTGCCGTTTCCTTACACTTCCCATACGTTCCTCTCCCCGGTTATTTTGTCTTCACGATGCGGACCTGCTCATCGATCTTTTCGTTGGTATCGGTCCGGTAGGTGTTGATGGTAAAGGACTCGCTGTCAATGTCCACCACTGAATAGGTGGGCACGTCCTCCTGCCATCTGCTTGCAATGTACGTCTGCTTTCTGGGAGTAAGATCATAATATTTACTGCCTGAGGAGGAGCCGGCCGTCATATAGAGAATCCCTTCCGGGTCCACAGACTCCCTCTTCTTTGATACGATGGCATCAGTGTCCATCACTGCCGCCAGGTACTGGAGATACGTGATCTCATCTGGATCCACCGTATTCTTTTTAATGTTTAAAGGCGCTGTAAACAGAATCTCCTTGCTGTCTCCATTGTCGATATCCTTTTCCAGCTGTGCCTCAAAGGAATCGTCGTCGTACTCAAAGCTCTTTTTTCCGCCCTCCAGAAGATACGTTCTGGAATATGCATGGTCATGGCCTGTGAGTACCACGTCCACATCGTTCTCCTCAAAAATGGGGACCAGCTCGTAGCGGAGGTTTGTGATCTCCGGTTCATTGGAATGCTCGGCAGAACCATAAATGTCCTGGTGAAGGGTCACGATCCTCCATTTACAGTCTGCATTGGCCTTTATGGTCTCCTCCATGAACTGTCTGTGCTCTGCCACATTGGTATCCTGGGTATTTAACATCATGAACAGGGCGTCTCCATAACGGAAGCTGTAATCTCCGCCCACAATGCCGTTGGAGCCCAGGGTACTCAGGTTGGGAACATTGAAGTGCCAGGTGTAGTTGGCATTGTCCGCGTCATGGTTGCCCACCGTTGTGGCCACCGGAAGGGACTTTAATACCTCCGGGCTTAAATATCCGGCGTACTCGATCTCGCTGACGGTCCCGTCCTTCACCTTTTTGGCATTGGTCTGGATCTGATCTCCGGCGGAAAGCACAAAGGCAGGATCGCTGCCGGCCTTTTCCACTGCCAGCTCCAGGGTATGGTTCCAGTTGAAACTGTCGCTCATGACCGATTCATACTGGGCCGTCTTAAAAGTATCCTTTAAAATGTCCTCTGGTTTTTTGGCCTTTTCCTCATTGGAGGAGCCGATCTGCGGGTCTCCCACAAAAATGAAGCTGAAGGAATCCGGATCCCTTGTCTCCAGCCTGCTGACCGCTTTTCCGCCTGCCTGGTAGTAATAGACAGAGCCCGGCTCCAGCCCCGTGAGCGTCACCTTGTTGGACTGATAGCCCTCCTGGGCGTCTGTGCTCTTTACCTCTGCGTCCGTTCCGTCGGACAGGTCTGCCTGCTTTCCATACCGGAAGCCGGCATCCTCCCCCTTTCTGGAATACCAGGCGAAATTCATCTGAGTCTCGTCTGCGCCGGGGGTGATGGAAACCTGGGTCCAGTCGCCGCTTAACTCCTTCCACCGTTCCTTCCACGCATCGTAAGCGCCTTCCTGGGCTGCCTCTGTGTCCTGCGCCAGGGTTTTTCCATCCGGAGCCGCACCGCCAAAGGCCGGGAAGGTCTGACAGGCCAGGACTGCCGCCAGGGCTGCCGCCATAATACTCTTTTTTCTGATCATCGATTCATCCTCCTCATAGCATGATAATACAAAAACTCTTTTTTCCGGCCCCAATATAGCATCGGAAAAAAGAGTTTTCAATAGGACTTACGAATCTTTAAGCGGAGTATTTCCAAAGTTTTACATAGATTTTAGGGAGGTTTTCCCCGGTTTACGTCTGGATCTCCAGAAGCCTCAGCATATCTTCCCTGGTCATGGGAGCCGCCTGCTCCGTTCCCTGTCCGATGATCCGGTCTGCCAGCTCCCGTTTTGTCTCCTGAAGCTCCAGGACCTTTTCCTCAATGGAATCCTTGGTGATCAGCTTGTAAACCGTCACATTTTTCTGCTGACCGATCCGGTGGGCACGGTCTGTGGCCTGGTTCTGGGCCGCCAGGTTCCACCAGGGATCGTAATGGACCACCATATCCGCTCCTGTCAGATTTAATCCCACTCCCCCGGCCTTTAAGGAGATCAGGAATACTGGGACCTCTCCCCCGTTGAAGGCATTTACCAGCTGAAGCCGCTTCTCCTTGGGCGTAGCTCCAGTGATCATAAAGTGCTCCACATGTTCTCCATCCAGTCTGGAGCTTAAAATATCCAGCATGGAGGTAAACTGTGAGAACACCAGAAGACGGTGCCCTCCGTCCACAGCGCTCTGGACCAGCTCCATGCACGCGTCCGTTTTGGCCGTCTCATCTCCATAATCCTCAAAGCACAGGGCCGGATCGCAGCAGATCTGGCGGAGCCTGGTCAGCTCTGTCAGGACCTGGAACCGGCTGTTATTAAATTCCTCCTCACTCTGATGGTCCAGGAGGGATCTCAGATGGATGGCCTGGCCGTCGTACAGCTTCCTCTGCTTTCCTGTCATCTGTACATACCGGACCTCCTCCGTCTTTTCCGGCAGGTCCCGGAGCACATCCTGCTTCAGCCGCCGCAGGATAAAGGGCCCCACCATTCTCTGGAGCCGCTCCATGGCCTCCTGGTCATTGTTTTTCACCACCGGGATCTCAAATTCCCTCCGGAAGGTATCGTAGCCATACAAAAAGCCCGGCATCAGATAATCAAAAATGCTCCAAAGCTCGCTGAGCCGGTTCTCAATGGGCGTTCCCGTAAGGGCAAACCGGAAACGGCTTTTGATCACCTTCACCGCCTTCGCCGCCGCAGTGGTATGATTCTTGATGTACTGGGCCTCATCCAGGACCTGATACAGAAACTCCCGTCCCTCGTAAAGGGCCGCATCCCGTTTCAAAAGATCATAGGAGGTGATGAGCACGTCCGAGTGAACGGATTCCTCCAGCCTTTTCTGACGCTCTGCCTGGGTGCCTGCCGCCAGCGTCACCTTTAATTCCGGGGCAAATTTTTTAAATTCCTCTCCCCAGTTGAATACCAGGGATGCCGGGGTGACGATCAGGGACGTGCCTGTCTTTCCCTCCAGCTTTGCAGCCAGAAGGACCGCGATCATCTGGAGCGTTTTTCCCAGTCCCATATCGTCGGCCAGGATCCCGCCAAAGTTCCAGCTTTCCAATGTCCTCAGCCACCGGTACCCGTTTTTCTGATACTGGCGCATGGTGGCGGAAAGGCTTTCCGGCTCTTCAAAATCCGCGTCCTTTATGGTCTTAAAGCTCTTTACGATCTGCTTGAAATGACTGTCCCTTTTACTGTAAACGTCCTCGTGCTCCTCCAAAAGCCGGTCCAGATACAGCGCCCGGTAAACCGGCAGATGCATATTTCCCCGGATCATTTCCTTCGGCGTAAGCCTTAGTGCCGCCGCCATTTCCTCCAGCATTCCGACAGAGGATTCCTCCATGCGGACAAAGGTCCCGTTTTTCAGGCGGTGATATTTCTTTTTCTGCCGGTAGCTGTGCAGAAGCTCCACCAGCTCCTCCGACGGAATGTCTCCCGTGTCGATCTTCAGATCCAGCATTCCGCTGGAAACCGATACGCCCACAGCGGTCTGCACCCGCCGGACCACATGACAGCCGCGGAACCGGTCCGTACACAGCACTTCCCCCAGGGAAGCAAGTGCAGCGACTCCGTTCTCCGCCACCTGGTACATGACCTCCTCGTCTCCACCGCAGGAAAACTCCTCCTTCTGCGGAACCTCCACAGGAAACCATCGCTTCACCTCCAGGGCAATCCCCGCCTCCTCTGCCAGAGCGCGGAAGGGTTCCATAAGATCCTGTCCGTTTTCTATGCACCGGACCGCCTCCACGGGAGAATATTCCTGATTCCCGTACCGGACCACCGGTCGGCAGACAAAATCTCCCCCCTCCGCATCCAGATAAAACTGGTATTCTCCCCGGGGCGGCAGAAAGGAGCGGATCAGCTCCCCGTCCTTCTCTGCCACCTGGGCGATCTCCCTGAACCTGGGCAGGATCATATGGTAAAATTCAGCCAGCCTGTTCCTTCCCACAAAAAAACGGAAGCTTCCGTCCATAGAAACGTCAGCCAGACGCTCCAGACCGTCTGAAAGCTCCCCGCTCTGCCGGTACAGCCCGTCCGCCTCAATAAAATATGCTGTGTCCATGCCGTAAAAAAGCTCCGGCATGGTCCCGCTGACCTGGACCCCGTCGAATTTTTCCGCCGGACCAGGTTTTCCGCCAGCGTACCTGGGTTCTATTTCCACCTGGATCCTGGGACTTCCCGTTCTGGCATACAGCACCTGCTTCTTCTTTCCATGATCCCTGTCCTCCGCTTCCACGCCAGACGGACCCATAAGCTCATAGAACTGGTCCAGCCGCCAGCCAAACAGCTCCAGGAGCATTCCCACAGAGGGTCTGTTTCCGGAAAACCGCCAGGAATCCTCCATCCGGTCCGCAAAGCGCACCTCCTCCTGAACGATCCTGTTCACAAACTCCAGCCATGGGAGAGAGCCTTCGGTAAAATTTTCCCTTTTATGGCTGAGGACTGTTGACGAGCCATAAACGGCCTCCTCGCCATTTTTCACATGCTCACAGAATTCTTCCAGATTTTTGACCACAAACATCCGTCCGGCCCCTGTTTTAAAGGACACATACAGCTTTTTATCCTTCTGGATCAGCCTGGGCTCCAGGCGCATGGGATCCGCCGGCCCTTTTGTCTGCTTCATGAACTTTCCCCACAGGGTACTCTCAATAATATACTGTCCGGCGGCATCTGTCATATCTCCAATGTTATGGTCCTTCAAATACTCTTCCAGCAGCAGAGCGAGCCCTGCGGTATATTTGCACCGGCAGTCCCCTGAATATTGGCGGTAGCTGCGCGCACACTCCGGACAGCCGCATTCGGCCCGCAGGGCCTCATCGCTGGAGAATACCAGGCGGATCGGAAAGTAAGATTTCCTCCCCCTCTCCGTTTCCCCAATGGCGGATGCCTGGCCGAGGACCTGGCCTCCGCTCCTCTCAAAGCCCTTGCCCACCTGCTCCAGCCGGAGCCGTCCACCGGAAATGGCCTTTCTTCCTCCTGTCTCTGCCTCTGTAGAAAGCTTCAGGGACTTACGGATCTGGTCTCCATGAAAGTATCGGTAGCCCTGGAGCATTCTGATTGCTTTCTTTTCGTCCTCGGCGCTGCCCCGGTCTGTCTCCGTTCCATCCAGATGGGAGTATGCCGCCGCTTCCTCCTGCTCCGCCCTGCTTTTCTTTTCCTCTTCTGCCTTTTCCTGCTCCGCCGCATACAGCACCGCCGCCATATGGGCGCACTTTCCCCGTCCTCTTCCCACAGCGCAGCTGCATTCTGTCCGCACCGGGATCCCGTGGTCCATGGATATTTTCACCTCATACCGCTCCCGGCCCAGGACCGCCGCGCTGTATTCATTTTCGTTCACAGACAGCTCCCGGATCCGGCCATTCTCCAGAAGCTCCCGGCCCTTTTTCCTGGTATTCTGTGGGAATAATTCCTCCCATTTTTCCATATCTCTCATCCTCGTCTATTTTATCGCTGCAGCTGCTGCGCCCATCTGATCCAGTCCCTTTTCATCCAGCTCCAGCACAGTCTCATACAGCACGTCCGCCCCCAGATCCACATGATGCGGCGCTGTGTATTCTTCTCCCTGGTGGCTGATCCCCTTCACGCTGGGGACAAAGATCATGCCGATGGGAACGCCCGCCTGGGCCATGGGGTTCGCGTCATGGAACGCCCCGCTGGGCATGATCACATGGCGGATATTCTTTTTCTCACAGACCTGGTCAATGAGCCGGATCAGCCGCGGATCACAGGGAGTCGAATATTTCGCTGCGGAATTGCTGAACTCAAAGGTACAATCCGGGATCTCCTCCGCCATTCTTTTTATGTCCGCGAACAGCTGATCCGTCATGGTCTTATCCATATGGCGCATTTCAAAGGTGGCCTCCGCCTGGCCCGGTATCACATTCTCCTGGCCAGGAAGCACGGAGAGCTTCCCTACTGTGAAGACCAGCGTATCGTTCAGCTCCCTGGCCCGCTTTTCCGCCCCGACGATCAGCTTCGCCATGCCTGTCAGGGCGTCTTTCCGGCTGTCCATCATAGTGGTTCCCGCGTGATTGCTCATACCCCTGGCCGTCACATCGTATCGGACAACGCTGACGATCCCGCTGACGACTCCGATATCCGTACCCGAAGCATCCAGCCTGCCGCCCTGTTCAATATGATACTCCAGATAGCATTTATAATCTTCCAGATCCCGTCGGACGCTTCGGACAATCTCTGGACTTAATCCAAATTTCTCCAGCTTTTCCTTATAGCCCGGCACGTCCGGATCGATCTTTCCGGTCACACAGCGGCTTCCAAAGGTCCCCCCGAGAACACTGGATTCTTCCATATTGAACCCCCAGATTTCCAGGGAATGACGGAGCCTGCGCCCCTCCTCCCTTAACCGCGCGGCTGCCTCTATTGCCCCGGCCACACCCAGCATCCCGTCGTATAGTCCTCCCCTGATGACTGTATCCAAATGGGAGCCAATGGCAATGATGCCAGCCTTGGGATCCGTTCCCGGCAGGATGCCGTGGAGATTCCCCACCGGGTCCGTTTCCGTGCGCATCCCCAGCTCCTCCATCTTCTCCTTTAACAGCTCCAGGGCCTGGAAATATTCCCTGGAGAATCCCACCCGGGTAATGGAGCCATCTCCATTCCTCCCAATACTGCCCGCCTGGTGAAGCAATTCGTTCAATCTGCTCATGTTCCCTTTTCCTCCATGGTTGCCATAATCTGTTTCCAATATATCCTCGCCCAGTCTGTTTGTCAATGACAATCCGTCTGCCTGACACTGGCTATCCCTCCTTCAGGCCCTAAAATCATCCATTCTTCTATGTTTCCATGGCGTATTTCCGCTTCCGTATGCTATACTGGAGCTGTGAATCAGTAAAGAAAGGCAGATTACATTTATGAACATTCAGATTTTTGGGACGAAAAAAGATTTTGAAACGAAAAAGGCAGAACGCTATTTTAAAGAACGCGGGATCCGGTACCAGTTCATCGACATGAAGGAAAAGGGGTTGAGCAAGGACGAATTTCTATCTGTTCTCCAGGCCGTCGGCGGATATGAAAAGCTGATCGACCCCAAATGCAAAGACAGAGACCTCCTGGCTCTGATCACCTATCTTGCCGAAGAGGACCGGACAGACAAAATATTTGAAAATCAGCGGATCATAAAAACACCCATTGTACGCAATCAGAGACAGGCGACGGTTGGATGCCAGCCGGAAGTATGGAAGACCTGGAAATAATGGAGGTACACCATGAAGAACAACCAGACCGGTGAGCTGCCGGAAGTCCGGTGGGACCGTCTCCTTCGCATTAAGACTGCTGGAAGAGATGATTCCAGCGCCGATCAGTACCGGTATCCCTATGAGCCCACGCCCTATTCCGTTCTGGAACGCCTGGCTGGATCCGGCTGGATCCGGAAGGGGAATATTCTGCTGGACTATGGCTGCGGCAAGGGACGGGTCGGGCTTTTTCTGTCCTGCCAGACCCGCTGCCGCTCCATTGGCGTCGAATATGATCCGCGCATTTATGAAAAAGCTCTGGAGAACCAAAGTTCCTGTGTATCCCCTGGAAGATCCTCCTTTGTCCTGGCCAATGCCGAACATTATGCCGTTCCCTCCTCCGTCGACCGGGTTTACTTTTTCAACCCATTTTCTCTGGAGCTTCTCCAAAAGGTCATGGCCCGGATCCTGGACTCATATTATGAGCATCCGCGGTCTATACTGCTGTTTTTTTATTATCCTTCAGACAGCTCTCTCTCATATCTGACCTCTGTTCCAGAGATGGCGTTTTTCGACGAAATTCCATGCGGTGACCTGTTTCCAGGAAATGATCCCCGGGAGACCATCATGATCTTTGAGCTTCCGTATCCGATGTAGGATACGGACTCAATGTGTGTTTGTGCTTAGACACTCCCGTGGGGACCTTGCATGATCCAGATATTTATCAAGCAATTCTGAGATGAAAAAAAGCACGAGACGGGAGGGTCTGCCCCAGCGCAGCCCACGGCAGTGGGCGCAGCGAGGGCATTCGGACCTGGGCGTCAGCCCTGCGGGGGCGGAGACTGTCTCGTGCTTTCAGACTCTTTTTTATC